>CAYSWG010000075.1:3972-10536 GCA_964434465.1 uncultured Geobacteraceae bacterium | reverse complement strand
TCGAGGAGCGCGTTTTCGGAGGTACCGTAATGGAGGGGGTTGAGAAGATAGGGGAACACATTGATGGCGGCAAGCTCCGAGGCAACATCGGTCGTGTAGCCAACGAACTCGAGCATTCCCGGCCGGCCGGCCTCGCGGCACTGCTCCTCGAGGATGTCACGGTTGGTTATGTCTCCTATCATTCTGACAGTGAAACCATGGATGTCTACTTGGGACAAGAATTCGACATAATGGGGATGCAGTTTCGCGAAGTTCAGGCTCCCCAAGTAGCCTGCTGCAAGTGGGGCATCATGGTCACGCTCGGGTGCCTTGAGTCCCGTGAAACCGCCGGAACTGTGAATCACACCTGTCCGCCTCCGGTCGACGGGAGAAAGGCGTGCCACTTCTGCTGCTTCATACGAGCAGGGGGAGCTGAAAAGGAAACAGTGGGCGGAGGTCAGCAGGCGGCTCGGAATGACGGGAGTGTGGATTCCGGAAACATGGCACCAGACAAGCAGCCGCATCGCAGGTAGTGGTCTGCTGCACAATGCTGCGAAGGTTGCAGGATGTCCCCACCACTCCAGTTGGACAATGTCTGCAGTTTCGATTCTCTCTGCAAGTCCATCATTATCCGGCGCGACAATCACCCGACAACCGGCCCTGGAAAGCTTCTCCATGAACTGCAACTTTGCAGGCGGTTCAAGGCAGATGACTTCGTGGCGAATCCCGCATTCAGGGGGGGAGTTCGACACAAGCCCGCTGAGCGCTTTGCCGATGCCACCTCCCAAGTGTGCAGTGATATGAAGAACGTTAATCATGGGTTAACACCACCACCACCTATAAAATGCTCAGAAGCTCGTTGCTGCGCATCAGCAAGAGGTCGTCAACTGCGGACCGCACATTGCAGGTTCGGCACAGTTCCAATTCCGAGTAATCTTTGGTCAGAAGCTTAGTTCGAACAGCACGCAGCTTCCAGCCTGAGATGATATCGTTCAGATGTTCGACCTCAAAGATGTTCCCCACGGCTATTGCTTGCTGCGTATCGATACAGCAGGGGGATACATGACCGTTCCAGTGTACAACGAGGATATAGAACGGCTGCTCACATGGTGTATTCCTTATAAAATGGCTTTCAGTGCATCCGGCCTGTCCGTTCCAGTCAAATTCGTGGGCAATTCTGAACCGAGCGTTTGGTACAGTCGCGACTAGATCGTGGAAGTATTCGAGAATATGATCAGTTTCGTTGGACAAATCATTGTTTTCATCAAGCCAGCGCTTGCATTCAATGGTAAATTTCATGATAACATTACCGGTTCCAAGGACAGCAAGGCATTCTTCGATGTTGCTTCTGACAAGGATCGAGTAGTCTTTGCCTTTAAGCTGCAGGTATTTTTCCGGAGTAAATATGTCGTAGCTAACGCGGATTTCATCCAGTCCTGCTTCCGAGAGAGTACCGAGCAGATTTGATGACAAAAGAACCCCATTGGTGATCAGGACGATACTATTAAATATTCCTGACGCTTTAGCGTAGGCGATGATCTCGCAGATTTCAGAATTGAGCAGAGGCTCTCCCATCCCATGCAGATAAAGAACCTGCACCGGCTGCATGTCACGACATTTATCTATAATTTCTTTGAAGCGGGGCAACCCCATAATCCCGAATCTGCTGTTTTTGAACGCACCGACGCAATCCTGTTCGGACCTTTCCTTGGTATGCATGGCGCAGTAATGGCACGAAAGATTGCATGCAGAGCAAATTTCAATATTCAGCGCAATCAATCTCTTGTTTTGGACGGATTTCCGAAGAGAAAAAAAACGTTCCTCGCTTTTTGCCGGGTCGACAGTTTCAATATCTTCGACAGTACTCAGGTTGTTTTTCATATTTTCCCCCGCTTGCAATGCCTAGAATTTCTTTTCGATTCGGTTGAGAAGAACCTCTGCATACGGGTCTATATTGTCCGGCAGGCAGTGGGTCAGCTGGCCGCAGGCGCCGCAGACCGGATCGCTCTTTCTGTTCCCCCGCAGATGATCCAGACGGTGTTGCCGGAGCGTGTCACCGTTCCAGATATCCTTCAGGCTCTCCCGGCGCACATCACCGACTATGAGCTTGCGTGCCCAGTCGAGAAAGCAGAGGCTGACCGAACCGTCGGAATTCACCGACAGGGAGTAGAAGATATAGGGACAGGTCAACACTTCGCTGACCGGCTGGTCGTAGATCCCCTTGTCCATGTTGACATCCAGTCGTGCGGACAGGTCGAACTCGGGCCAGCAGGGGGCCACGTTTTCGATGAAAATCCGGTCCGCATAATCGCCGAAGATGCGGAAGAATCGTGTTTTTTCATCTTCGGAAAGGGTGTCTCCGGCGATCTTGACCAGTAACTCGCAGCTGCCTTTCATTTCGTAGATCCGGCGGATATTGTCAACGTACCGGTCGAAGTCGATCTTCACCCCGGCGAACTCCAGGAACTGGTCCTCGGAGAGGCCGTCCACGGAGATGTTGATGCGGTCGATACCCGCGTCCAGCACCGGTTTCATCCGTTCCGGATCCAGCAGGGAGCCGTTGGTGGTGGTGTCTACGGAGCTGGCCACGCCGCTTTCCTTGGCTATGCGCACCATCTCGGCAAAGTTCCGGTTCAGGAGCGGTTCACCGTCCTTGTACAGCCGGAGCACCTTGAGGGGTTCGTCGAAATCCTGCAGGTCGTCGATGATCTTCCGATACAGTTTCATATCCATGGCACCCTGCCACCGCCCCGTTTCCCTGATCAGGGCCGGATCGCCGCTGGGGCAGAATTTGCAGCGGAAGTTGCAGGCGCTGGACGGGTCGACGAACAGCACAAAAGGGGTTGTCAGGGGAATAACCTCTTCGAGCCGGGTCCTTCCTTCCTGGTTGATGCGCGGTTTTACCTGGGCTTTCATGGCTTGGTTATCCTTCGCTCCGTGTTGCTGGTGTCCGTGAGAATGGTCTGCAGCTTCCCGGGATTCCCCCAGAACGCCATGGGCTCGTAATCGGGGTAGGGGTAGTGCCCAAAGTTGAGCCTGATGGAGGCGCCGCGCCGGGCAATATGTTGTTCCACCAGTCGGCGGACGGAAACCGGGGTGCCGCTGCAGAGGTTGATAGTTCCATGGAAGGCAGGGTGCTCGACGAGACTGGCCAGATGGGCGGCCATTGTTTCCACCGGCAGGTAATCCCGCAACTGCTCACCGCCCGACATGTCAAAAACAGTGTCTTCCCGGTCGATGGCCGCATCCAGCTGGGCCAGGAGGCTTTTCGGATGCTGTCCCTTTCCGTACATATAGAAGAGCCGGGCCCACTGGAGGCGAAAGGGGTGTTCCACCCGCAGGGCTTCCAGATAGCAACGCAGGGTATTCTTGGCTACGCCGTAGGGGGTGACCGGCTCCGCCGCTGTTGACTCGTCAAGGCAGCCAGAGCTGAGTCCATACTCGAAGCAGGTTCCCGTGATCAGGAGTTGTGGTACTCCTCCGGCGACCAGAGCCTTCAGAAACCTGCATTCGGCGGGCAGAGTCTGCTCCAGGTGATACAGGGACTTGTAGTTGGGCAACCCCGGCCAGGCCAGATGTGTGACGGCATCAAAGTCGGCGGGCCGCAGGCGCTCGACCATTGCCGGGTCGTGGATGTCGGCGGCGATGAAGTTCGCCTTGCCGAACCAGGCTGCCGCGGCTGCCCGTTCGGGGTTGCGGGCCACGGCCGTTACCCGGTGTCCCCGGTCGATGAGTTGCCCCACCACATGGTTGCCGATGAAGCCTGTCGCGCCGGTTACCAGGATGTTCATGGCCGCGTACTTGTGCCATGGCAGCTGAATGGCGACACAAAGCGTTCCATGGAGACGAATCCCCGGTCTCGCTGGGACAGTATCGGGTTGTTATCGGGCCAGGCAATCCCCGCTGAATCCCAGAGAATACCGCTGTCATGCTCCGGGGAGTAGGCCGATGAAACCTTGTAGATCATGGTGGCCGAGTCGCTGGTGACGTAGAAGCCGTGGGCGAGACCCTTTGGGATGTAGAGCATGGTTCCTCGCTCCGCATCCAGCTGGATGAGCAGATGACTGCCGAATGTCGGTGAACCCCTGCGCAGATCCACCACGGCGTCCAGGACGGAGCCGGCAGTACAGTAAACCAGCTTCTCATGGTCGTGGGGCGGCAGTTGGAAATGTAGACCCCGCAGGACACCTCGCTGAGAAACGGAATAGTATTCCTCTTGCCAGTTGGTGTTCAGCCTGTGCTCCCGGAAGGTCTGGTCGTGGAACGTCTTGACGAAGGTGCCCCGCTGGTCTTGCAAAATGCGGGGGATGAGTTCGAAGCATCCCGGCAAAGCCGTTTCCTGGATGATCATCTCCATGCCGACTCCACAAAGTCGTGAATCGTTTCAATCATATGGTCGATCATTTCGTCGCTCAGCCCCGGATAGACGCCGATCCAAAAGGTATCCCGCATGATCCGGTCGGTGTTTTCCAGTGTTCCGACGACCCGGTAGCCCGAGCCGCTACGACGCAGGTCATCGAAGCAGGGGTGCTTGATGAGATTTCCGGCAAAGAGCATCCTGGTTTGAACCCCTTTTGTTTCCAGGTGGGTGACGATCCGGTCGCGGTTGAATGGCGCCCCCTCCCGGACCGTGAGCAGAAAGCCGAACCAGCTGGGATCCGAATTTTCCGTCGCCTCCGGCAGTAGCAGGCATTCGCTGCAGGAGGACAACCCGTCGTGAAGACGGCGCCAGTTCGCTTTTCTTGCCTCGATGAAGGAGGGAAGCTTTTCCAGTTGGGCACAGCCGATGGCCGCCTGCATCTCGGTCGCCTTCAGGTTGTAGCCGAAGTGGGAGTAGACGTACTTGTGGTCGTAGCCCGGGGGGAGTTCGCCGAATTGCTGGGAAAAACGCTTTTCACAGGTGTTGTCCCGGCCGGAGGGGCACCAGCAGTCCCGGCCCCAGTCACGGAAGGATTCAACCAGCCGCTTGAGGGTGATGTCATTGGTGTAGACCGCCCCACCTTCACCCATGGTCATGTGATGGGGCGGATAGAAGCTGGAGGTACCCAGGTGCCCTATGGTGCCGGTGTAGCGCCATGCACCGCCTTGAAAATAACGGGAACCGAGAGCATCGCAGTTGTCTTCAACAAGCCAGAGACCGTGCCGGTCGCAGAATGCCCGCACGGCGGTCAGATCGAAGGGATTGCCGAGGGTATGGGCCACCATCACCGCCCTGGTCCGCTTCGACAGGGCTGCATCCAGACAGGAGACATCCAGGTTGTAGGTGGGAAGGGTGACATCGATGAAGACGGGAACAGCGCCGTATTGCACTATCGGGGTGATTGTGGTGGGGAATCCGGCCGCAACGGTGATGACTTCATCTCCGGGAACGATGCGTTGCGCTCCCAGCTTCGGCGAGGTGAGCGCCATGAATGCCAGCAGGTTGGCGGACGATCCCGAATTGGCGAGGGAGCAATGTCCTATGCCGAGAAAGTCGGCAAACTCCCGCTCGAAGCGCTCAGCGTACCGTCCGGTGGTGAGCCAGAAATCCAGGGAAGCATCGATCAGGTCGGCGATTTCCCGTTCATCGAACACTCTGCCGCCGTAGGGGATGCGATCGCCCGGCGTGAATGGGGCTGCCGTGCCGTGGCAATGCCGGTAATGGGCAACCGCTGCCTCAATGGCCTGCCGGCGCAGCGTTGCTTCCCGCTCGTCTCTTACCATGGTGCGCCCACCGTCCTGGCTGCCCGTATCGGCGCGTTCGCCAGTAGTGCCTCGTAGTTGCGGATCTGCAGTTCGGTCACGCAACGCATGTCCAGGTCGCCCGACCGGTGGGCCGCGTACCAGGTTACCGTCCATTCCAGGGCTTCTTCGAGGGCCACGGCCGGCTCCCAGTCGAGCAAAGCTTCGGCACGGGAACAATCCAGTCGGAGTAGTCTTGCCTCATGGGGGGCGAGCGCCCCATCGATGCTCCAGGTAGCGTCTGATCCCCAGAGTTCGGCTGCCAGCTTCACCACCTCGAGAACCGGCCGGGCATCTTCGTCCCGGGGACCAAAGTTCCATCCGCCTGACATGGGTGCACCCTCCTGCCACAGTTTTTCCGCCAGCATCAGGTAGCCGCGCAGGGGTTCCAGTACGTGCTGCCAGGGACGAACGGCCTTGGGATATCTCAGTTGCAGGGGGCGGCGCGCTGAAAAGGCCCGCACCATGTCGGGTAACAATCGGTCCTCAGACCAGTCTCCACCACCGATGACGTTGCCGGCCCGCACCGTGGCGATGGCTGCCTTGCCGTCGTTGAAATAGGAGCGGCGGTAGGCGGCGGTCACCAGCTCAGCGCACCCTTTGCTGCTGGAATAGGGGTCGTTCCCCCCCAGGGGATCGTCTTCCCGGTAGCCCCGTTCGACTTCGACGTTTTCGTAGCACTTGTCGCTGGTGACGACGATGGCGACGCGTACCGAAGGGGTCTGCCGCACCGCTTCGAGAAAGTTGACGGTGCCCATGACATTGGTTGCGTAGGTTTCATAGGGGGTTTTGTACGAGGTGCGCACCAAAGGTTGGGCGGCGAAGTGGAAGGCTATCTCCGGGGATTCTTCCTTCAGCGACCGC
>CAYSWG010000075.1:249-3962 GCA_964434465.1 uncultured Geobacteraceae bacterium | reverse complement strand
TCTGTCGGGACATCCGCCAGATAGCTGTGCACGTTCCGCAGGGTGAGCGTCGTGGCGAGGCGTTCCATCGCCGCGCCGATTGCCGTTTCCATGTCATCGATTCGTAGACCCGGCTCGCCGTCGCGTACATCGCCGATGATCGATCTCATGCCGTCACCGACGCGGGCTTCGGCAAAAAGTGACGGCGTGGTCGTCGGCTCAAGGGCGAACCCTGTCACGGTCACGCCCATGTCCTGCAGCCAGAGTGAAAACCATCCACCTTTGAAACCGGTGTGTCCGGTAACGAATACGGACTTGTTTTTCCAGAACGTGCTGTTCATGCCCATATTTTCCATTGTGCGTGACCCGAGTTCCAGATTCTTTCCAGTTCTTCTTTATCCCGCAGAGCGTCCATGCACTTCCAGAAACCGTGATGTTTGTATGCCATGAGTTGTCCGTCCCGCGTCATTCCCTCGACCGGGTCCTGCTCCCACATCTTGTGATCTGCATCGTCAGGCAGATAGGAAAAAACGTCAGGCTTCAGGACGAAAAAGCCGCCGTTGATCCAGCCGCCGTTGGCGGGTTTTTCTGTAAAGCTGGTTACCCGCCCGTCCTTGCCCATGCTGAGCAGGCCAAACCTGCCGGCCGGCTGTACGGAGGTCATGGTGGCGATCTTGCCGTGGGAGTGGTGGAACTCGATCAATTCCTGCAGATTAACGTCGGCAAGTCCATCGCCGTAGGTGAGCAAGAAGTCTTCTTTGCCGATGTATTTCTGGACACGCTTGAGACGTCCGGCAGTCTGGGTATTCAGGCCGGTTTCCACGAGCGTCACACGGAATTTCTCGGTGTTGGACTCGTGTACCTCAAAGCTGTTGGTCTGCAGATTGAAGGTGACGTCGGAGTTGTACATGTAGTAGTGCATGAAGTACTGCTTGATCATGAACCCCTTATACCCCAGGCAGATGATGAAATCATTGAAACCCTGGGCCTCGAAGATCTTCATCAGGTGCCATAGAATGGGTTTTTCGCCGATTTCGATCATCGGCTTCGGCCTGAGATAGGACTCTTCGGAAATTCTTGTCCCCATGCCGCCGGCAAAGATTACTACCTTCATCGTGCACCCCGCTATTTCAGATAATTATTCTAAATATCAGGTGTTTACTTGTGTAAGCGGGTTTGAGCAATATTTGTGCCTACTTATGGCGTGTTGTCGCTACAGGGGGGTGGACAGGGATGGAATGCGCCTGAAAGCCTGGTTGCTCAGGCTTTTATGCTTTGGTGGTGATGATTCAGGATGAGGGAATGGTTGGTTCAACCTGTTCATGGGTCCTTCCTGACAAGAAAGGCGTGCGACTCCCATCCCGGGGCGACACAGTTCTCGGGAAAAATATCGGCAAGTCGACAGCCGTTAGCGTTGACAACACGCAAAACAGACCTGATTGGCAGGGCATGGAGTTGTACCGCTTCACATGAAATACTGAAATCAAGCATGATCTCGTCAAAAAAGTAGCCGTCTTTACGGGTAGGCAATTGAAACAGCGCGTACCCGCCCGGTTTCAGCAGGGAGCAGAATTGCTCGATATAGTTTTCCATGTGGGGTGGGATCATGTGCTGCAGCACCAGATACGAATAAATGAAGTCGAAGGTTTCCGTTTTGAATAGAAGGCTGAGATCAAGATGTGATTTGTAAAACTCCACGTTGGTTTTCCCGGTGTCCACGGCTCTTTTATAGGCGGTCGTGAGCATGCCCGGTGATATATCACAGCCGTAGACCTGTGAGAAGTGGTCACCAAGGCCCAGTGTGACCCTGCCGGCTCCACATCCGAAATCAAGGGCGGTAGTGAACGATGGTGCACCAGCGGCAGTGAGCAAGGCAACGGCTGCGGCTGCGGCGTTTTTTCCTGACTGATAGAATTCCTCTATGGACTGCTCGGTCAGGTATTGCGAAAGGTACTGCGGGGCATTGAGAACTGCGTAATGAGGTTCGATTTCTCCGAACCTGGAGAAAAGTTTGGCAACTGCTTCAAATGATTGTAGCTGTTTGTTCATTGTGGCGTCCTTGCTCACTCTGTACTGCACGTAGGGAACATGCTCGATTGCGGAAGACTGCTTCAGGATACGTCAGAAGACCCCACCCTTGAACCCATTATACTGATCCGCCGCAGTGTCCATCTTCTTGCCGTCCATATCGGTGCCGGAGAATGCGAAGACCAGATGCTTCGGGTCGATGACTGCTGTGCCATAGGGGTTTTGGGCGATTGAAAAGGTGACGGTCGCCTGATAGGTTGAGGCATCGTACATGACACGTCTCGGTATGGGGGAGATGACGGCTTCATTTTCCGGGTAGAGGGTGATGCCGTTGTTGTAGAGACCTGCTTCTCCGCCGGACGCTTTGGTGATGGACCAGTTAGTGATGTTCATGACCGACGATGCGTCCATTTCCGAGTTGAACTGGAAGGTCATGGTGAAATCCTTGCTGGCATTGGGGTAGAGCAGGTCGGCATTGAGAAAGGCGAGGGGTGTGCCGGCACCCAGTGTGGGGTTGAAGGTGCTTTTGGACGCATCGAACAGGGTAATTTTCGGATAGGTCAGATCCTGCTTCAGGTTGGTGTACAGCGTCGAGTCAAGACCCTTGAGTATATCCAATTGTTCAGTGGCTTTTCCCGTATTGCCCAGTTTCTGATAGGCGGTGCCCAGTTCGAAGCGGGCCAGGGCGAAATTCTTCTTCAGACTCACGGCCTTTTCCAGTTGCGCGACTGCTTCATCGTAACGGCCCATTTTATTGTAGGTGGCGCCGAGGGCGAAATAGACGTTGCCATCTTTGGGGGTCATTTTGCTGACCTTTTTGAACTGGGTTTCCGCTTCGGCGAAGCGGTCGGTTTGCAGGTAGAGTTGGCCCAGGGTATATGGCGCCAGGGTGTCTGACGGATTCTTGCGGGCAGCCATCTTGAAGGATTTCTCCGCTTCGGCAAATCGCTTTTCCGCATAGTAGACGTTGCCCAGCTCGGTGTGGATGGCACCCTGTGAATCATCCAGAGAGAGGGATATCTTGTAATTATTGATAGCTTCGGTGGTTTTGCCCTGTTTGAGGTACGCTTTTGCCAGATAATTGTAGGCATCAATATTGTCCGGAGCATAGGCGGTTGCCTGTTTCAGGGCGGCAATGGCCTGAGTTGTCTTGCCGTTCTGGTAGAGGGACAAGCCGCTGGAAAGCATGGTTGTTGAGATCTGGCTGCGCAGACTCTCCTGGGAAAGCAGTGCCGAAAACATTTTTTCGGTTGTCGATGAGGTTGTTGCCATTGTTCATGTCCTTTGCCGCCCGGTAACGGTGTCTTCTGCGAATACTTTTGTACCTCCGGTTACTTTCCTTATCGGTACTGGGCCGGGTTTCTTGAGCAAAAGTAATGCCGTGCACAAATTCTTCTGTTGTAAGACAATTTCTTCAAAAGGGAGCAGGGCGGCTGTCAAAATTTTGAATATTCTGTCAGAAAGTGCAGGGAATCTGACTGTTACCCGGGTCGGCCACGCCAATGGGATCTCTGTTGTGGTCCTGCCGGTGCCACCCTTCAGATTGCACGTGATCCCTAATTTTTCAATGGATGCGCAGAAGCGGTTGGGTACCACCCGGGTATCGTGAAGAACCATGAGCAGCTAACTCACTTTTGTTAAAGGTTTTTATGACTGTGACGATATGAAGCATACAAGGTGGGATTGATTCACGGGAGGAGACCGTC
>CAYSWG010000075.1:0-236 GCA_964434465.1 uncultured Geobacteraceae bacterium | reverse complement strand
AGAGAGCATTGTCAAAATTGCCAATGCAGCTACTGTGTCTCGTGATGGCACTGGTTCTGCAAAGAAAAAGCGAAATGGTAAAGGTTCCTGTCGTAACGATGACCATGACATGGTGACCATTTCGTCGGAAGCGCGCCGGCGTTCATCGGCACATGCCGATGAGGATGCGCTGTCTTCCTTCTAACGGGACTCCAGATAAGGATACTGCGATGACAAATGATGCTTTGGTACCGATC
>CAYSWG010000074.1:0-10687 GCA_964434465.1 uncultured Geobacteraceae bacterium | reverse complement strand
TCATTCAAATCAAAGGCTTTTTCGCTAAAAAGCGAAGAAGTTTTTGACAGTAACCTCCCGTTCTAAAGGAGAAGAACATGAAAGTCACCGTCAAGTTGTTCGCCACCTTCCGCACCGGACGTTTTGGTGAAGAAGCACGAGAATACACCGCAGGTACCACCGTCGGCGATGTCATCAAAGAGCTGAATCTCCCGGCCGATGAAATCGGCGCAACGCTTATCAACCATCGACACGTGGAAGAGGAACAGCACCTGCAGGAAGGTGATACTCTGTCAATTTTCCCCTTGGTTGGGGGAGGCTAGTCATGGAAGAGGTCCGTTCATTTCTGCGCAAGCATGCAGATGGCGACCTGTTGCCTTGGAAACACCACTCGTTCGCCTCGAATCACTTCGGCCTCACTATTGGCCAGGTGGAACGGCTTGCCCTTGAAATGGGGCTGTTGCCCGCCCGTTACCAGCGCAACCGCAAGACCATATCCGTTACGGAACAGATGCGTCTGTTCCAGGCGCATGTGGCAGTGATCGGCTGCGGCGGTCTCGGCGGTTATGTCATCGAGGAACTGGCCCGCCTGGGCGTAGGGTTGATTACCGCCGTCGACCCGGATGTTTTCGAGGAGCACAACCTCAACCGGCAGCTCTATTCCACACCGGCCATGCTCGGCCGGCCGAAAGTTGAAGCGGCACTGAAGCGGGTCAGCGAGATAAACCCTGCGGTAACCTTGATCTCCCACAAGTGCGCCTTCAGCAAGGTCAACGGCTTTGAGCTCCTCGAAGATGCCGATGTGGTCGTTGATGCCCTCGATAGCATCACAGTCCGACTGGAACTGGCGGAACTATGTGCCGAAGTGAATGCCCCCCTGGTTCACGGCGCCATCGGCGGCTGGTACGGCCAGATTGCCACCCAGTTCCCCGGAGAAGACATCCTGCGCAGGATCTATAACAGGGCAGTTGACGGCAAAGGGGTCGAAAAGGGACTGGGCAACCCCTCGTTCACTCCTGCGGTAATTGCCAGCCTGCAAGTTGCAGAGGTCTGCAAAATCATTGTCGGCCTGGGCAAACCCCTCAGCAATCGCAAACTGCATATCAACCTGCTCGACATGGAAATAATAGAAATCCCCCTGTAGTCCCCACAGCAAATACTGAGTAAGAAAAAACCGGAAGCACTCGACGGTATGCTCCGAAGATGGCTTCCGGTTTTCTGATTTCAGCCCAGCTGCAGAAGACCCTACAACCCTTCCTTCGCCTTTTGTTTTTTCAAGCTCAAGCGGTTCAAGGCATTGATGAACGCTTTGGCAGATGCCTCGATAATGTCCGTGGACGATCCCCGACCAATGACGGTCCGATCACCTTCGGCAAGCCGGACAGTGACCTCACCCTGGGCATCGGTGCCGCCGGTTATGGATCCAACCGTGTACTGGAGCAGCTTTGCCTTGGTTTTGGTCAGCCTCGTGATCGCCTTCAAGGCCGCATCCACCGGCCCGTCGCCCAATTCAGCTGTACGGGCCGCCACGCCATCGATATCCATCTGTACGGTCGCCGTCGCGACGGCAAAGGATCCGCAGGTCACGGTGATGTGGCTGAGGCGGTAGCGGTCCGGCGTCCGCATGACTTCGTCGGCGATAATGGCGTCCAGGTCTTCGTCGAAGATTTCCTTCTTCAGGTCGGCCAACGCCTTGAAGCGCTCAAAAGCCTTGTTGAGCATATCTTCCGCAAGTTCATAGCCCAGCTCCTCCAGGCGTTTTTTGAAGGCATGGCGACCGGAGTGCTTGCCCAACACCAGAGCATTTTCCTTTAGTCCCACGGATTCCGGCGTCATGATCTCATAGGTGGACTTTTCCATGAGCATGCCATGCTGGTGGATGCCCGCCTCGTGGGCAAAGGCATTGGCTCCAACGATGGCCTTGTTGGGCTGGACTACGATGCCGGTCACCGTGGTGAGCAGACGGCTGGCCGGTGTCAGCTGCTCGGTAACCACGTTGGTCCGGAAAGGAAGAATGTCATGGCGGGTCTTCAAAATCATGACCAGCTCTTCGAGGGAGCAGTTACCGGCCCGCTCACCGATGCCATTGATGGTGCACTCAACTTGTCCGGCACCTGCCTGGATTGCCGCAATGGAATTTGCAACGGAAAGGCCCAGGTCGTTGTGACAGTGGACGGAAATGGTGGCCTGTTCAATGTTGGCGACGTTCTCCTTCAGATACCTGATGATGTTGTAGTATTCGAAGGGAATGGTGTAACCGACGGTATCGGGAATATTGACCACCCGTGCACCAGCATCGATTACCGCAGCCACCACCTCGGCCATGAACTTTAGATCGGTCCGCACGGCATCCTCGCAGGAGAACTCCACATTCGGCGTGTAACTCCGAGCCCGTTTGACCGCCTTGACTGCCGCTTCCAGGACCTGAGACGTGGTCATTTTCAGTTTGTACTTCATATGGATATCGGACGTGGCTATGAACGTGTGAATCCGACCCTTTTCCCCGGCGTACTGCAATGCCTCCCACCCCCGATCGATGTCTTTGCTGCTGGCCCGGCACAAGCCGGCAATTTCCGGACCCTTGATAGTCTGCGCCACTTTCTTCACCGCTTCGAAATCCCCCTCCGATGCAATGGGAAAGCCGGCTTCGATAACGTCCACATTCAGCTTCTGCAGTTGTTTGGCAATACGCAACTTCTCATCGATGTTCATGCTTGCCCCCGGCGACTGTTCGCCATCCCGGAGGGTTGTGTCAAAAATCTTGATGGTTTTCCGCTGTTCCATGTAGACCTCCCGTTCAATAAGCCGGATAAAGTAAAAAAGCCCCCGCCCCGGCAAGGGGCGAAGGCTCTGCTCCGCGATACCACCCTTATTCATCCGCCTTGGCGGACCTCATGCTCCCTTGACGCGGGATACGGCACCGATTACTGCGTGTTCACCGGCGCGGCTCCAAGGCGAGTTCGTTCCTCCTCTTCACCGGTTCGCACCAGCCACCGGCTCTCTGGAGAACAGGGTCGGAACTACTACTCCTCTTCACTGCCTTTCAGATTGTTCGATGATAGTAAGTAAAATCGTCCCTCCATGTCAAGGGCATTCAGCAGGTTTGTCCCCGTGACTTTTCTGCAGGGCTCTCTTAAGGCGGCGACGTCGAGGATAGGTCATGACGTAGGCAACCGGGCCGGAAAAAATATAGCACATGAACAGGATGAACAACATCAGTACCGGTTCCGCGGCAATGACGATCAACAGCAGTATGGCCAGCACCAGAAAGATAAAGGGCTGCCGCTTGATGAGTTCAGGGTCCTTGAAGGAATAGTAGCGGAAATTGGAAACCATGAGAAACGCCAGCAGGTAAATCAAGACGAGAATGGCAAGCTGCTTGTACGATCCCGGCCAGCCGAAATGGTAGAAGAGCAGGACCGTGGCCGAAACCATGCTGGCCGCAGCCGGGATGGGTAACCCGACGAAGCGCTTGCTCTCAACGGTATTGACCTGGACATTGAACCGTGCCAGACGCAAGGCTCCGCAGACGACGAAAAGAAAGGCGGCGAGCCAGCCCAGTCGGCCAAAGGGCTTCAAGGCCCAACTGTACATGAGAATTCCGGGGGCGACACCAAAGGCCACCAGGTCGGCAAGGGAATCGTACTCAACGCCAAACTTGGACGAGGTGCCGGTCAAGCGGGCAACCTTGCCGTCCAGACCGTCAAAAATTGATGAAATGAGTATCCAGAGGGCGGCAGTATCATATCTGCCGTCCGTGGTGGCTACGATGCTGTAAAAACCGGCAAAGAGGCTGCCCGTCGTGAACAGGTTGGGCAGAATATAGATCCCCTTCCGCATTCCCTCACCCATATCGATTTTTTCGCCGTTCATGGCATGTACCCCAGAATAGTTTCGCCGGCAACGGTTTTCTCACCCATTGCTACACCGGTTTGAAAATCCCTCGGCAGGTAGACATCAAGCCGGGAACCGAACCGTATCAGGCCGTACCGTTCCCCGCGCTGCACCGTGTCGCCCTTGGCCGGATAGCAAACGATCCGGCGGGCAATCAGTCCGGCAACCTGGACAACGACCATTTTCCAACCGGCGGGCGTCTCCAGGACCAGACCACTCTGCTCGTTCTCGAACGTGGCCCGTTCGTCACGGACATCGAAAAACGCACCGCGACGGTAGAATGTGTCAATTACTGTTCCGGAAAAGGGCACCCGGTTAATATGCACATTGAACACGGACATGAAGATACTGATCTTCACCATGTTCTCACCGGTATGTTGTTCGGGTGCTTCACCCAGAAACACGACAACGCCATCAGCGGGAGAAACGACGGCACGGTCGTTTTCAGGCGGAATGCGGATCGGGTTTCTGAAGAAATAGGCGATGAAGAGCGTTATCGCCAATGCCAGCAGTGCAGGAACGTGCCAGGAAAGGCTTGCCAGCACGAGGGCAACCAATGCGGCCAGGGCAAGAAACGGGTAGCCTTCAACGGCAATGGGTGTATTCTTGTTGCGCATAGTTCGACCTCTTCTCGGGGACAGAGCACGCGAAAAGAAAAGACCGGAAACGAAAACGGCACCTGCCGTTAATCCGAATCCGGCCTTCACTGCCCGGTTACTGCAACCTAGTTCTTTGTTTTGTCGACAATCTTCGACGCACCAATCCAGGACATCATGGATCGGAGGCGAGCGCCAACGTCTTCGATGGGATGTTCGGCTGCATGACGACGAAGGGCGCTGAAAACCGGCTTGTTGGTTTTGTTTTCCAGCATCCACTCCTTGGCGAATTCTCCGGGCTGGATTTCGGCGAGGATCTGGCGCATCTCTTCCTTTGTATCTTCGGTAACGACGCGGGGACCGCGGGTCAGATCGCCGTATTCAGCCGTGTTGGAGATGGAATACCGCATATTGGCAATGCCACCCTCGTAAATCAGGTCAACGATCAGTTTCAGTTCGTGGAGACACTCGAAGTAGGCCATTTCAGGGGCATAACCCGCTTCGACCAGGGTTTCGAAGCCGGCCTGTATCAAGGCGCTGACGCCACCGCACAGAACTGCCTGCTCGCCGAACAGATCGGTTTCCGTTTCTTCCCGGAAAGAAGTCTCGATAATGCCGGCGCGGCCACCGCCGTTGGCGGAAGCATAGGCCAGGGCGACATCCCGGGAGTTGCCCGCCGGGTCATGGTGAATGGCGATCAGCGACGGCACACCGCCACCTTTGGTATATTCGTGACGAACCAGGTGCCCCGGACCCTTGGGAGCTATCATGATAACATTGATATCATGGCGGGGAACGATCTGACCAAAGTGAATATTGAAACCATGGCTGAATGCCAGGTAGGCACCCTGCTTAACATAGGGCGCGATTTCATCCCGATAGACATCACCCTGAATCTCGTCGGGAAGCAGGATCATGATAACATCGGCACATTTGACCGCTTCGGACGTGGGCAGCACGGTAAGGCCTGCAGCTTCCGCCTTCTTGACCGACGATGAATCGGCGCGGAGCCCGACAATCACATCAATACCGGAATCTTTCAGGTTATTTGCGTGGGCATGACCTTGGGAGCCATAGCCGATAACCGCTACTTTTTTCCCCTTGAGCACATCAAGGTTACAATCCTTGTCGTAATAAATTCTCATTCCTCTCCTCCTCTATAAATTGACGCTTCGCGAAAAGTCCATCAGCTGCGTATATCGTTGCGGTTGCCATGACCAGCGCCAACGGTCGGGCAACGCTGCCGGCAATCCGGATGCTATCCCTTCCAGCCCTTGGCCCCCCGGCCGATTGCCACCGGCCCGGTACGGACAATTTCCTTGACGCCCAGGGGGCGCAACAATTCGAGCAGCGCATCCACTTTTGTCGGGACACCCGTCACTTCGATCGTGTAGCTCTTTGGCGTAGTATCGATGATTTTTGCCCGGAAAATATCCACAACCCGCAGGATCTCCGCCCGGTCACCATCTTCCGCCGTCACCTTGATCAGAGCCATTTCCCGCTCCAGAGCGCTGCCATCGGTGAAGTCGATAACCTTGATGACATCGATCAGCTTGTTAAGGTGCTTGGTAATCTGCTCGAGGATCTGTTCATCACCCCGGGTTACAATGGTCATGCGCGAGATGGTCTCTTCATTGGTCGGCGCCACGGAAAGGGAGTCGATATTGAAGCCCCTGCCGGAAAACAGTCCGGCTACTCGTGACAGGACGCCGAATTCGTTTTCCACAAGTACCGTAATTGTATGTCTCATGGGAACATCCCCCCAGTATAGCAATGCTGCACCATCGGCATCAGCAGTTTAGCGGTCTCAGGAAGCAAGTACCATCTCATTGAGCGATGCGCCGGCAGGAACCATTGGCAGGACCTTTTCCTCCCGGGCGATCCTGAATTCCATAAGTACCGGTCCAGGCGTCTCCAGTGCACGCGTTATCACCGCTTCAACCTCATCCGGTTTGGAAGCGGTCAGTCCGGTAGCGCCAAAGGCCTCGGCAAGCTTGACGAAATCGATGGGCAAGTCAAGTACGGTCTGGGAATAGCGTTTCTCGAAAAACAGTTCCTGCCACTGGCGAACCATGCCAAGATAATTGTTATTGAGAATGCATATTTTCACCGGCAGGTTGCTCTGGACCAGCGTTGCCAGTTCCTGCAGATTCATCTGGAAGCCGCCGTCGCCGCAGATGGCAATCACCTGGCGTCCGGGGAATGCCGCCTGAGCACCCATGGCGGCCGGCAATCCGTAGCCCATGGTTCCCAGGCCACCCGAACTGAGCAGGGTCCGCGGCCTGGTGAAGCCGAAGAACTGTGCCGTCCACATCTGATGCTGTCCGACGTCCGTGGCGATAATCGCATCCGGGGAACATACTGTGCGCAGAGTTTTGATGACAGCCTGCGGTTTGATCACCTGCTCCGACTCCTGATAACTCATGGGGTGCTTCGCCTTCCAGTCGTCAATCTGGGCAAGCCACGGTTTCACCTGTTTCCTGAATGACTCCACCGCATCCGGTCGCTCATCAAGAACCTTGACCAGTCTGGCCAGCACATCCTTGACGGTACCGACAATGGGCAGATCAACCCGTACGTTCTTCCTGATGGACGTGGGATCCACGTCAACGTGGATGATTTTCGCATGGGGGGCAAATGCCGGAATCTTGCCGGTGACCCGGTCATCAAAACGGGCACCGATTGCCACCAGCAGATCACTGTCGGTTACGGCCATGTTGGCATAATAGGTGCCGTGCATGCCCAGCAGCCCCAGGGAAAGGGAATCGTCTTCGGGAAAGGCACCAAGACCCATCAAGGTTGTGGTAACCGGAGCGTCGAGTTTTTTGGCAAGTTCGGTCAATTCGGGAGCCGCATCACCGAGAATAACACCGCCGCCCACATAAATAACCGGCTTCTTGGCGGCAAGCAGCATGGCTGCTGCCTTGTCGATCTGTCGCGGGTGCCCTTCCACGGTTGGTTTGTAGCTGCGCATCTCCACTTTTTCGGGATATTTGAGCTCAGCAAGGGCAATCTGCACATCCTTTGGCAGATCGATCAGCACGGGTCCGGGCCGACCGGTCCGGGCGATATAGAATGCCTTTTTGACGATTCCGGCAATTTCCTTGACATTCTTCACAAGAAAGTTGTGCTTGGTACATGGTCGGGTAATACCGATGATGTCCACTTCCTGGAACGCATCATTGCCGATGAGTGCCGTAGGAACCTGGCCAGTGATGACCACCAGCGGAATTGAATCCATGTATGCCGTGGCAATGCCCGTTACCGTATTGGTTGCGCCGGGCCCCGAGGTTGCGATGGCCACACCGACCTTGCCCGTGGCACGGGCAAACCCATCGGCAGCATGGACCGCAGCCTGTTCATGGCGCGGCAGAATGTGCCGAATCTCCGGGAACGAATAGAGCTCGTCATAGATATTGATGACGGTTCCGCCGGGATAGCCGAAGATGGTATCTACACCCTCAAGCTTCAGACACTCAAGCAGGATTCTCGCACCAGCGAGTTTCATAGGTAAACCTCCACGACCGGCCGTTGTAAAGCAATCCCGGCAGATCATTGACAGCGTGCGTTCCGTACCTGTGTTAGTCGCCGGTGGTGATTGCCCCTGTATAGGCAGAGGTCACCACCTTGGCATACCGTGACAGCCAACCGGTTTTTATCTTCGGCTCCGGCTTGACCCAGGCCGCCCGGCGTTCAGCCAGGGTTTCATCGTCAACGAGCAACTCAAGCTTTCTGTTGGGAATATCGAGGGAAATAGTGTCACCCTCTTCCACAAAGGCAATGGGGCCGCCTTCCGCCGCCTCCGGAGAAATATGCCCGATGCAGGGGCCACGGGTGCCGCCGGAAAAGCGGCCATCGGTTATCAATGCAACGGAATCGCCGAGACCGAGACCCATTATCGCCGCAGTCGGCGCCAGCATCTCCCGCATGCCGGGACCTCCCTTGGGTCCTTCGTAGCGGATAACGACCATGTCTCCAGCGGCAATGTTCCCTTCCATGAGGGCAGCCATGGCCGCTTCTTCCGAGTCAAAACACCGCGCCCGGCCCGTGAAACGCATCATGGCATCGGAAACGCCCGACTGCTTGACAATCGCCCCCTTGGGCGCCAGGTTGCCAAAGAGCACGGCAATACCGCCCTCAGGCTTCACCGGTCTATCAATCGGCCGGATAACCGTTTCATCAACCCGGTCAGTGCCGGATACCAGTTGCAGGGTCGAGAGCCCCAGTACCGTCGGATTGTCCTTAACCCGTTCGCCAAGCTGCTTCAGGACGCCGATGACGCCTCCCGCCACATCCAGGTCTTCCATGAAATGCTCCCCGGCAGGGTTCATGGAGGCCAGCTGTGGTGTCTTCCGCGCCAGAACATCAAAGGTCTCCAGGGGAAGTTCAACGCCCGCCTCGTGGGCGATGGCCAGGAGGTGCAGTACGGTATTGGATGAACCACCCAGCGCCAGGTCGACGCGGATGGCATTTTCAAATGCTTCCTTGGTCATGATGCTGCGGGGTGTCACGTTATTGCGCACCAGGTCCACAATTTTCTCCCCCGAAGCAAAGGCTATCCGGCGCTTCAGGGCAGAGACGGCCAGGGCAGTCCCGCAACGGGGCAGACTCATGCCGAGGGTTTCGGTCAGGATCGCCATGGTATTGGCAGTAAACAATCCCTGGCAGGACCCCATGCCCGGGCAGGCATTTTCCTCACAGGCCTGGAGCTCCTTGCCGTCAATGACACCTGCCTTATAGCGGGCCATGGCCTCGAACGTGTCCGTCACAAAGGAATAGCGACGACCATCGATACCCCGACCCGACAACATCGGCCCGGCAGTAACCACTATGGAGGGAATATTGAGCCGGGCTGCCGCCATGAGCATGCCGGGAGTGATCTTGTCGCAGTTGGTGAGCAGAACCAGACCATCAAGGCGGTGCGCCTCGGCGATTGACTCCACCATATCGGCTATGAGCTCGCGGGTCGGCAGGGAGTAGTGCATGCCGCGATGCCCCATGGCGATGCCATCACAGACACCCGGAATGCCGAAAAAGAAGGAATAGCCGCCACCGGTGTGCACACCTTTTTCGATATAGCGCTCCAGGTCGCGCATGCCCACATGGCCGGGGATAAGGTCGGTAAAACTCGTCGCTATGCCGATAAACGGCTTATCCATTTCACTGTGCGGCACACCCGCTCCCTTGAGCAGTGCCCGATGTGGTGTCCGTTCAATTCCTTTGGTAATCATGTCACTTCGCATAGATATCCTCTGAAAGCCCAGGGTTGCAGGAATAAAGAATCACCTTAATACATTCATGCCTGTGTGTCAATACTGTGAAAAATCAGCGGTTACGGTGTCATTTCCCTGTTCTGCAATGACAATTCAGCTTCCGATGGCCGAAGGTAGACCGGAACAAGGTCAGCGGCAGCCATGGCCTTCCCGGCCATAATGCACCTGATCGCCAGCAGGGCGCCTGCTGCGGCGCGCAGCTCA
This sequence comes from uncultured Geobacteraceae bacterium, assembly GCA_964434465.1. Lineage (GTDB taxonomy): Bacteria > Desulfobacterota > Desulfuromonadia > Geobacterales > Geobacteraceae > RPRC01. Next base: position 741 of record CAYSWG010000074.1, on the reverse strand, counting down.
TGACAGTGCGCCGGTGCAAACAACGCCTTTTCAGCCAACCGCTCCTTGAGCACCTCCCGGTAACGGAGGGCGCCGCTACCGAGAAACAGGGTTGGTTCCCGTATGGTATCCAGGAAATCGGCAGGTTTTACCACACGCTCGGCAGCAAGCGGTTCCGGATAAGCGCCACAGCGGAACAGCGCCGTGTAAACCTCCTGTTTTCGGGCGTCAAGCATCGGGCAAACGGGAACGGCCGCATGGGGAAGGTTCATGGCGAGCATGGCAAGTGTGGAAATGCCCACGACCGGTCTGCCCGTTGCCAATGCCAAACCTTTAGCGGCAGCAATGCCGACACGCAGACCGGTAAAGGAACCAGGCCCAACCGTGACGGCAATTGCCCGCAAGTCGTCAAGGGACATTCCGGCACAGGTGAGCGCCTGGTCCAGCAGCCCCATAAGGCTTGACGAATGATTTCTATCCGGGTTGGCAAAACACTCGCTGACAAGGCAGCCGTCGACGGTAACTGCCACACTGCTGGCAGATGTGGCGGTATCGATAACCAGGAGGTTCACGCTAACCCTGCCCGAACAGATATCGTGCGATATCATTGTAAAAAGCCAGCACCATCAGGCCGAGGAGCAGCACCAGGCCGACCTGCTGGGCAACTTCCCGGGTCTTCAGATTAACCGGTTTACCGATCAGTACCTCCCATGTATAAAAAACCAGGTGCCCGCCGTCCAGAATGGGAACCGGCAACAGGTT
>CAYSWG010000073.1:7649-10940 GCA_964434465.1 uncultured Geobacteraceae bacterium | reverse complement strand
TGCTACATCAATCCTCCGACGGTGTCCAGCGATTTTTGTGGGACACGGTCAGGACCTGACAGGGAAACAGGCACGGTGACAGGACATGCTGACCGCACCTCTTTCGAGGATATTTACCGTAATCTTCTTATTTCCGGACCGACAAGGTTTACCCATGCAGCAAGTATGTTAGACTGGTCTGCAACAGGAAGTTCCTGATGAAAGCCGGGTTCAACTAAAAATCGTCGCAAGGAGGGTCTATGGGACACAAAAACAATGAAATCAAGGCTGGAGCACTGATGTTGATAGCCGGTGGCATCATCGGCGCAGGCATCGCATTGCTGTTTGCACCCCAGTCGGGGAAAGCAACACGAAAAGACATTTCCCGGTACGCACGCAAGGCAAGGCGCCGGGCAGAAGATATTGTCGATGATTTTTCTGACAGTGTTGCCAAAATGGTTGATACGGTTGGCGAGAAAACCGGCGACATCCTTGACCGGGGCGCGGATCTGGCCCACGAGGCAAAAAAAGATATTCTGAAGGTCATTGAAGACGGCCAGGAGCAACTGGAAAAACAGCGTAACCGTTTGGCGCGATTCTTCAGTTAACCTGTGCAGATCTGGCGGTCAGGGAGGAGGGACCGATTCCTCCCTGACGCGATTCATGCTGGTGACGCTCCCATCGCTCAGCCTGCCTTGTCTCTTCAGGCGCGTTTTATTGTTTCAATTCCTCTTTAAGCCCTTCAAGGACGGCTTGCACCTCACGGATCATATCCGCTGCCCTGGGCGACTTTTCTTTCTGAAGATAAAGCTCAAAGTACGTGATAGCTTCGGGAATCCGTTCCTGATCCATGCAGATTCCGCCCAAGGTCAGATAGGGTAAAGGAAACGATGGGTCCAGACGTATGGACTCGACGCATTCCTGTTCCGCCTCAACCAGGGCTTCCATGTCATAATACAACTCTCCCAGATTAAAGCGTGCTGCTGCATCGTCGGGATCTATGTCAATACCTTTCCGGTACGCCTCTATGGCCTTTTCCTGCTCGCCCATGCCGAAATAGGCATCACCTAGTGCGTTCAGTGCAAAGACATTCCGGGGATCCATCTCCAATGCTTTCATGTAATTACTGATGGCTTCCTTGGGCTGCTCCAGGCAATTGTACACGAGCCCAAGACTGACGTGACCGTCCGGGTCATCGGGATTCAGGCTGATCACGGTGCGGTATGCCGCCACTGCCTCGGTATATTTTCCCTCTTCAAAATAAATGTCTCCAACGGCGGTCAAAGCATCAACGTTATCCGGCTGTCGCCTGAGCCCCTCGGAGTATGCGGAATGTGCCTGTTCAAGCTGACCAAGTTCAGCCAATGCATAACCCAGCTTGAAATAGCCCTCCGCTTCATCCGGTTGTATCGCTACGCAGCGCCTGAAGCATGCAGCTGCCTTGGCGATTTCTGCCCCTTCAAGCAGAGCGTTACCTTCCATCAGGATATCTTCAAAACAGTCAGACATCGTGCCCCTCCTCGACTATTAAAGCAATTCTGGGCAGACTATAGCAGAAAGGAAGATTCAATGCCAGAAATGACAGAACGTATGTTGAGAAATCGTGCTATTCACTTTTAATTACCGGGACAATACCGTATACTTCCGACAAAACTGCAACGGAACGAACCCCATGAATCAAGAATCTTTCGAAGAATTTGGACTCAGGACTCTTGAAGATATCAGCGAACTGATTCTTCATTCCCATGACCTGCGTGAAACCGTGCAGAACATCGCCAACCTGGTTGCAAAGCGTATGGCCACCGATGTCTGTTCCATTTACCTTCTTGAAGCTGATGGTGAAACACTGGCACTGTATGCGACGAAGGGTTTGTCGAAGAGCTCCATCGGTAAGGTCCGCATGAATACCTCCGAGGGCCTGACCGGTCTGGTAGTTGAGCAGCGGGGTGTGGTTGCCATAGAAGACGCTCCGGAACACCCACGCTACAAATATTTTCGTGGAACCAGGGAAGAACGGTTCCATTCTTTTCTCGGCCTTCCCTTGTTTGAGCACAAAAGTCCGTCCGGAGTCATTGTTGTCCAGACCCGTCAACCTCGCACCTTTACCGCACGGGAAATCAGGACGCTTTCGACCATAGCCAATCAGATCAGCACTATCATCATAACGGCCCGCCTGCTGGACTCCGTACAGAAGAAAGAAGAAGAACGGGCATTTTTCGAGAAGGAACTGCAGCGGTTCCAGGCGGGCCGACCGGAAGAAGCAACTGATTCATCCCGCTCACGCGGCGCAGTGACACGGCAGCGCATGATTCGCGGTATTGCCGTCTCGCCGGGATGCACCTGGGGCAAGGTACTGATCATCAACCACCCCCTCACGGATAACCGCCAAACAGTCGACAGGATAGGTTCTCGCCCGGAAGAGAAGAAGCGCTTCCTCCTCGCTGTAGAAAAAGCCAAGATTCAAACGCTGTATCTTGAAAAAAAGGTAGCACAGACCCTCTCCCAGGAAGATGCCGCAATTTTTCACACCCATCTGCTGATCCTCGAAGACCGCAGTTTTGCCGGTAAGATCCTGGACATGATTGACCAGAACCTTGGCGCGGTCCGCGCGGTCGAAGACGTGGTCGCCTCGTATGTTGCCGCTTTCTCCCGCATGGACGATCCATACCTTCGCGAGCGATCCGCCGACATGAAGGACATCGGCCGGCGATTGATCGATTGCCTCACCGGCAATGACCGTCAACCCCGCAAACTCCGTGAAAAGAAAATACTCCTGGCAAAAGAGATTCTTCCCTCGGACCTGGCCACCCTCGACCCCGACAAGATCCTCGGCATACTTTCGGGAAGTGGTGACGTCAACTCCCATGCGTCCATCATGGCAAAGTCTCTCGGCATCCCGACGATAATTGCCCCGTGGCAGGAAGTGCGGGACATAACCCAGAAGGATACGGTCATCATCGACGGCAACACGGGCTGTCTCTATGTCAATCCGGACAAGAAAGTCAGTGAAGAATATGAGCGTCTGCAAAACGATCTCAATCTCAGAAAACAGGAACTTGCCATACTCCGGAACGAGCCAGCCATCACACTCGACGGCTTCCAGATTCCCCTGCGGGCGAACATTGCCCTGCTCAGTGACATCAAAGTCGCCCTGACCAATGGTGCCGAGGGTGTCGGCCTCTACCGTAGCGAATTCCCCTACATGGCCCGTAATGCCTTTCCTGACCGGAATGAACTGTTTCGACTCTACCGAAAAGTATTGGAGGAATTTTTCCCACAACCGGTTACCATTCGCACCCTCGATATCGGTGG
>CAYSWG010000073.1:0-7629 GCA_964434465.1 uncultured Geobacteraceae bacterium | reverse complement strand
CCCATCCCCGGGAAGAAAACCCGTTCATGGGCTGGCGCTCGATCAGATTGACCCTGGAACGGCCCGAAATACTGCGCGAACAAATGGCCGGCGTCCTGATGGCCTCCCCATTCGGTACGGCGCGTCTGATGTTTCCGCTGATTTCCTGCCTCGAAGAAGTTCGTCAACTGCGGGAAATGATGAGCCAGGTAGCGTCAGAAGTCATTGCGGCAGGACACAGGATTGCCGATGACATCAAGGTCGGTATTATGATCGAAGTACCCGCAGCGGTTCACCTTGCCCGTTTTCTTATCCACGAAGTGGATTTTTTCAGTATCGGCACCAACGACCTGATTCAGTACACCCTGGCCGCCGATCGTAACAACTCCAGGGTGCAGCGCTACTATGACCCCTATCACCCGGCAGTTCTCCATTCGATAAGCCATGTTGCCCAGGTTGGCGCAGCGGCAGCCAAACCGGTCTCTCTGTGTGGTGAAATGGCTGCTGACCCGTTGAACGTCATCCTTCTTCTGGGGCTGGGCATCACGGAGTTCAGTTTGTCGGCACCGTACATTCCCCGGATCAAGCAGTCGTTACGGAACATAAGTATGACTCAAGCAAAAACCTTTGCCGCCAGCGTACTTGATTTAGCAACTGCTGCTGAAATCCAGGAGCAGATCGACCTTTCCCGTCGATTATTTGACTTGCAGAGTCCCTGAAGGAAACCGTGATTTGACAAAGGAGATGCAGAAACGATGCGCAAACATAAACAGCCTGTCGGTGTAGCAGGAACGGTAACACTGTGCAAGTCGGATCAGGAGTTCCTGGGGGACGACAGGATCCGCCTCCTGGAGATGATCGACGAACACGGCTCCATCACCAAGGCAGCAAAGGCAGTCGGAATAAGCTACAAAACGGCATGGGATACCATGGACGCCATCAACAATCTATCAGAGAAGCCACTTTTTGTGCGCATGGCGGGAGGAAAATCCGGGGGTGGCACCCGCCTGACCGAAGACGGGCGCGAATTCATCCGCAAGTATCGAATCATCCGGGAAGAACACGAAAAATTTCTGGCGACAATTGGAAAACGAATCGGATCGTCCCACGATCTCTATAAATTCATCAAGAGGATCTCCATGAAAGTCAGTGCACGCAACCTGCTGTCCGGCACCGTCTCCGCCCTGATAAAAGGCGCCGTAAACGCGGAAGTTCACATTGCCCTCAAGGGCGGTGACACCCTGGTTTCCGTCATCACCAACGAGAGTGTCGAAAGTCTCGGCCTGCAGGTTGGCAGCGAGGTCTATGCCATTATCAAGGCGAGTTCCGTTTTGGTCGGCAAGGATCTGGAGGCAGGCAAACTGAGCACGAGCAACATTCTGGGCGGTACGGTGGTTGAAATACTGGAAGGGGCCGTCAACAAGGAGGTTATCCTGGAATTGGCCGGGGGAAACAGCGTCAGTGCGATCATCACCAACGAAAGCTGCCAGAAACTGGCCATCAGTATTGGTGACCGAGTCAGCGCCATTTTCAAAGCGTCCGACATCATTATCGGCATCTCGTAAGGTGGGACGGGAACCATTACGGTTCCCCGATCTCGTTTATGGCCTGCAGTGAACAGCAGGGCAAACTTACAAAGTTGACGGGGATTTTTCGGTAACCGGAATCGGCAACCCGAGTTTCTTGATGACCGCCTTCATATCGTCCCAAACTTCCCGCTTCATGGCCGGGTTGCGCAGGAGGTAAGCCGGGTGAAATGTGGCCATGAGCGGAATGCCGTGGTAGTCGTGGAATCTGCCGCGCAGCTTTGAAATGGGTTCTCGTGTACCCAGGAGCGTTTGGGCGGCAAAGGTGCCCAGGGCAATGACGACCTCTGGGGCAACCGCCTGAATCTGCCCCAGGAGAAAAGGGTGACACGTGGCTATTTCATCGGGTAAGGGATTTCGGTTATTGGGTGGGCGACATTTGAGAACGTTGCAGATATACACCGCATCCCGGTTGAAACCCATTGCCTGAATTATTTTTGTCAGCAACTGCCCTGCTTCTCCAACAAAGGGAATACCCTGGAGGTCTTCATCCCGGCCCGGAGCTTCACCAACAAAGACGATGCGCGCCGCTGCATTGCCGACACCAAACACGAGATTGGTGCGGGTCTCCGCCAGGTGGCACCGCCGGCAGTCACCCAGTTCTGCCCGTACAACGGCAAGGGAATCCGCAGGGTGGTCGTGCCGTCGCAATGGGGACCCTGGTTCCAGATTCTCCGCGGAGCCTGCATCACCGGCAGTTGCCGTTTCGGTTTCCAGCGGTAACCCCTCAACCCCTGATTCCCGCAACTGTTCCAAGTACTCCCGGAGGGATGCAGCAAGAATGTCCCGTTCAGTCATTGTTGGCTTAATCATTACAATAACCCTTACAGCGGGCAGGCCTCTTCGGGCCATCAGCCCAACCATGGTCGCTCTCGCAATTTTCCAGTTGCTTATGGCCCCCGACCAGGCACACGCCTGGGGTGCCGGGTTCCATCTGCAACTGGGATCAACGGTCCTCAGTAACCTTGCTGCCATCAAACCTGCATTGGCAGCACTGCTCAGCGCCTATCCACTGGATTTCCTCTACGGCTGCATTGCCGCCGACATCACTGTGGGCAAAAAATTCACCAATTATCTCCAGCACTGCCACCGGTGGTCTATCGGAATGAAAGTGCTCCATCAGGCACGTAGCAGGTCACAGCAGGCCTGCGCCTACGGGTACCTCTGCCACCTCGCTGCCGACACCATCGCCCATAACTACTACGTACCTTACAAAATCATGAAAAGTTTCGCCAGCATGACCATGAAACATGCCTACTGGGAGGTCCGTTTCGAACGATTCGTCGACAAGGAAATATGGGAAGTTGCCCGAACGGTTTCCCAAGAGCATTATCAGACCAATGATGAATTGCTGCGCCGCGTCCTGGCGGACACAATTTTCTCGTTTTCAACCAATAAGCGTATTTTCAACTCTATTCTGCTGCTCAGCCGCCTCGAAAAGTGGCAGGGAATGCTGGCAACCGTTGACGCCACTTCCCGATTCTCGCTGGATGAGGACGACCGTCAGGAATACAGTGAGCTATCAGCAGAAGCCGTCTTCGATTTTCTCGCACACCTCGAGAAATCTCACTATTATCTTGCCGATCCAACGGGTGAACGTGCCCTGACAACGGCCGAAAACGTGCGGAAAAATCTTCGAATTCTCTACAAAAGCGGCAAAATTTCCCGACAGCAGGCACAGCAGCAAATAGAAGAATTCAAACCCAGACTTCGCCAGGCCATCTGCGCGCCAGCGCTGCTGCAGCAAATTCATCTTACGGATCAGAAAAAAAAACGTTATGTATTTTCCCTGCCCCGTTTCTGATTGTTGTACGCCACGATTCGGTCGAGGAGTTCATCGGCCAGCCTGGTCTTGTCCATGAGCGGCAGGTCCTCTATCCGTCCGTCCCGGTAGACTATCTTGACGATATTCGTGTCAACCGAGAAACCGGCACCCTCCTGGGTGACGTCGTTGGCAATGATCATATCCAGATTCTTTTCCTGAAGCTTCTTACGGGCGTAATCACACAATGCACCGGTTTCTGCTGCGAACCCCACCAGTAACCGGTCTCCCTTGAGCTTGCCCATTTCCGCGAGGATATCGGGATTCCGAACCAGTGAGAGTGTAACGGTTTCATCCTGTTTCTTGATTTTCTCCGCGCAACGTGCTTCGGGTCGATAATCGGCAACTGCCGCCGCCTTGATGACAATACTCGCGTCTGAGAAAACCCCCAGTGCAGCGTCGCGCATTTCAACAGCACTGGTTACCCTTATGACACGTACGCCAGGGGGTGGCGACAGTGCAACGGGACCGGAAATCAGGATTACCTCGGCACCGCGCAGTCGTGCAGCATGGGCAATGGCATAGCCCATCTTCCCTGAAGAGTGATTACTGATATAGCGAACAGGGTCCAGTTCTTCCCGGGTGGGTCCGGCGGTCACCAGTACCTGTTCACCGGCGAGATCCTTGCGGGAAAGAATGTCCTTCACTTCCCGGCAAATCTCCGCGGGGTCGCGTAACCTGCCCTGACCCTCCCAACCGCAGGCGAGACTGCCCGTAACCGGATCAATAAACCGGTAGCCGAAACTGCGCAGCTTATCCTGGTTTTCGCGATAGAGGGGATTTTCATACATGGCACTGTTCATGGCCGGAGCAATCAGTACAGGCGCCTTGGTAGCCAAAACCGTAGTTGTGAGAAAATCGTCGGCAATACCGCAGGCAATCTTAGCGATGATATTTGCCGTTGCCGGAGCGATAAGCAGGAGATCAGCACGATCGGCAAGGGAAATATGGCCGATTTCCTGCTCGCCGATCAGACTGAACAGTTCGGTGTGTACCGGATTCATTGATAAAGTCTGAAAGGTGAGCGGCGCGACAAAACGCTGGGCCGATCGGGTCATGACAACATGCACCACAGCCCCTTCCTTGACCAGCAACCGTAGCACTTCAGCAGCCTTGTATGCGGCTATGCCTCCGCATACGCCGAGCAGTATGACCTTCCCGCGCATGGCTGGCCCCCTTACAGTGTACCCAAATTACCAATAGAGGAATTATGCCGCTTCTCCCGTCCGATCGTCGTGGCAGGACCGTGTCCGGGGTAGACGATCGTTTCGTCGGGAAGGGTCAGTAACCGTTCCCTGATGCTTTTCCCCAACGCCACTGCCGATCCGCCAGGAAAGTCCGTCCTGCCAACGGAGTCGGCAAACAGGGTATCACCCGTAAAAACAACGTCGTCAACAAGGAGTGAGCACCCGCCGGGGGTGTGGCCGGGGGTATGAATCACCTGGATACGGTGATCGCCAAACGCGATGATCTGCCCGTCATGGAGGAAGCCGGTCGGCTGGGGTGAGTTCTCAGCCTCCAACCCGAATTTTGCGGCGGTCACATCGGCCCGGCCGAGCATGGCATTGTCAAGCTCATGGATCAGCAACTCAGCCCCTGTCGCCTGCACAATCCGGCCATTGCCTCCCACATGGTCAAAATGCCCATGGGTGTTGATCACGTACCGGACACTCAAACCATGGCGGGCAACAGTATCAAGTATCTTCCGGCTATCGTCACCGGGATCAATGACAACACCCTCGCGACTGCGCTCGCAGCCGATAATATAACAATTCTCCATTAGTATACCGACAACAACTGTCTCGAAAATCATAGAATGTGTCTCCATTGTATCCAGTGATACCAAGGCGTCTAAAACAGATCAAGATTTGCCTCTTTGAGGCTCTGAAACGGATTGTGGCGCAACTCCTTGCCGTCCGATTCCGGTTTTCTCGAAGGTTTTGGCTGCTCAACCGGGCCGGCAGGAAGAGCCTCGGCAACCGGCTCACCTGGCTCAATCTGCTGCTGGTTCTTGAAAAAATACCGGTCGTAGAGCCGATGGTAAGCCGTCCAGCGGGACTGGTTGGCAGCATCCCTGCGCATGTGTGTTCTGATGCCGTTGATTTTCGAATCCATATCGTCCAAATAGTTGAGAACGGTTGCTTCCACGGTTTTAGGCCGCTTTGGCGAACCGAACTCATACTGTCCATGGTGGGATAGTATCATGTGCTTCAGCAACATGGCAGTTTCCTCGGGGAAATCTCCTACGGCAAGGATTTTTTCATGGAGCATTTCCACGCCTATGGTGATATGGCCGATCAGCTTCCCCTCGTCCGAATAGTCGAAAGAACGCAGATAGGTCATTTCCCGCACCTTGCCCACGTCATGGAGCAGCGCCCCGGCGATGAGCAAATCCCGGTTCAGTTCCGGATAGAGGGGCATGATGGCGTCAACAAGTGCGGCAACGGCAAGAGAATGCTCAAAAAGTCCTCCGAGGTGCACGTGGTGCATACCCTTGGCTGCCGGGGCGGTACGATAGAGTTGCATAAAACGTGAATCATCGAAAAAAGCATGGAGAAGCCTGCTGATATGGGGATCGGAACAGGAAGCAAGGAGGCCATGTAATTCCCGCAACATCAGCTCCGGGTCGCGGTCACCCTCTGGAAGGAAATCAGCGAGCAGAACCTCACTGTCGGGGACCCGGGAAAGATCAGCGATGATCAGCTGCATTTTCCCCAGATATACCGTTGCCTTGCCTTGCACCCGAATAAAATCGTCCTTTTCGAAGCGAGAGCCAATGACATCAACGTGTTCCCAGACACGACCCTCAATCTCTCCGGTCTTGTCCATCAGATGCAGTGTCAGATAGGGTTTGCCGTTACGCGCCAATGAGGAAATCTTTTCCTTCACAAGATATACGGAATCGACAGCAGCGCGGTCTCGAATATCCCTGACAAAAATCTTGCTCACTCAATGCTCCTTGTTTCTCTGAAGTTCAGAGGCGATCTGATCCGCGACACGGATACCGTCGAGGGCCGCACTCATGATCCCTCCCGCATACCCGGCACCCTCTCCGGCAGGATACAAGCCCGGCAACGACACCGATTGCAGATCTGCGCCCCGGACAATGCGCACCGGGGACGATGTTCGTGTTTCGACACCGGTCAGCGATGCCTCAGCGGTGTAAAAACCGTGCATTTTCCGATCAAACGCCGAAATGCCGGAACGCAACGCTCCAATAATGCCATCGGGCAGAACCTCCTGCAAGGGAGTTTCCACGACCCCGGGACGGTAACTGGATCGAACACCCCGCGCTCCACGGCCTGTCATAAAGTCGAGGAGATTCTGGGCGGGGGCCCGGTAACTGTGCTTGCCGGCAGCAAAGGCCTTGCGCTCCCAGACCTGCTGGAATTCCATTCCGGCAAAAGGGTGAGGAGAGGCGAAGTCCCGCTCATCAACGGATACTACCAGGGCACTGTTGGCGAAATGAGAATTCCGACCATGGAAACTCATTCCATTGGTCACCACTCCTCCCGGCGTTGAAGCGGCCGCCATGACCAGGCCGCCTGGACACATGCAGAATGAGTAAACCGATCGGCCGGTCTTTCCGTCGCGATGGGTAAGGACATATTCTGCAGGCGGCAAGGACGGATGCGCAGTAATACCATACTGGATGCGGTTAATCAACTCCTGGGGGTGTTCAACCCGAACTCCGATGGCAAACGGTTTGGCGACAAGACACACTCCCCGCAGACTGAGCACTTGATAGGTGTCTCTGGCACTATGCCCCGTTGCCAGAACAAGATGATCGCACGGCACCTCTTCGGCATCGTTGACAACTATAGCAGTGATACTCTCTCTACCGCGGATAATGTCGGTCAACCGGTGGGAAAAACGGATGGTGCATCCCCGTGCTTGCAGTTCGTGACGTATTGCGGCGACCACAGTACGCAAACGGTCCGTACCGATGTGGGGCTTAGCCTGCCAGAGTATCTCCCTGGGCGCACCGAACTGGACGAGTTTAGCCAGAATATAACCCAGATTGCCGTCGCGGACCCTTGTGGTCAACTTCCCATCTGAAAACGTCCCAGCCCCTCCCTCACCAAACTGCACATTGCTTTCCGGGTCCAAGACACCTTTTTCCCAGAACGTCTGCACAGACCTGATCCGATCCTCAACGGGGCGACCTCGCTCAACCACCGTTGCCCTGAGGCCGTATTCGGCAAGACGTAAGGCAGCAAACAACCCGGCCGGTCCCATTCC
>CAYSWG010000072.1:0-10943 GCA_964434465.1 uncultured Geobacteraceae bacterium | reverse complement strand
CTGTCGAATTTTCGACAGAATACCACAAAAACTATATTAAGTGAACAGTATTGGGGTTAAACTTTGCCACTCTCGCATGGCATTTCCTCCTGGTGTTGGCCCTTCGGGGCTTTCCTCGGGAGGAAATGTCGCTTCTTACGCCGGAACGGCAAAGCCTTTTTTAGTCACACCGGCAGAGCCGGTGGTTTACTGAACTGATCAATTAGTCCAGTATCTCATCTGTGTTGCCACTCGCCATGAGCGGGCAAAACGTGACCATGAAGAAGAGTTGGCGGAACATCGGCTGCGTAGGAAACAAAATAATGGTGGCCAGCGGAAAGTCACGTTGACCTACGCAGACGAGGTGGCGATGCTCTCGGAAACAATCAACTCAGTTGGCAGGATGCCTGCCTGTTTCAAACAACTTTCTTTTCCGGCCCTCGGCGCTCTTGCCCATATTCTCAAGGCTATGATGGCAAATGAACCGTTGGTAGAAGGACACGAAATCATAGACAAGCTGGTTTGTGACCCTGAAAGAACCATTCTTTTCCTCAGTGGTTTTACCGAGTTGAAGGAACAGGGCTGGATACTCTTTACTGACTCGCCGGGTTTGTCCTTTACCGACCAGCCACCGTACTGCTGGTTGCAGTCGAGTATAGAACTTGGCGATACCTTCCATAAAGAAATAGATGCAGGGCAGCTAAACAGCTGCTCGTTCACTTCCAAATATGTATTTGGATGCTGTGTTCGCCTATTTGCAGACCATAAGCCAAGATAACAGCATCCATTTTCGAGTTATTGACCCGGAAACGGATTTGACAACAGTACAGCCCGAAGGGTGGTACAGAAGAATTGCCTTGCGAATGTCGGCATCAACGTGTGAACTCCCGGCAGCAGAGGCACGGGAAAAATGTTCGCTGAGTGTTTTTCAGCACCTGACACTGATAGGCCTCCTGGGAATGCGTGATGGTGATGTGCGCTACGACTTCAGTGACCCGTCTGATGTGACAAATCTTTTTGCCCGTGGCCGCGTCTGCCGGAAGAAGATGCAGGAACATTTGTTTGGCGAGAAAAGTCACTTGCTGCGACATCGGCTTGTGGAAGGGGCAAAAGGCGCTTTCGGTGAATCTGTTAGGTTGACCCAGTTCGGCATCAGGGCACTGCTCGGCAAGAACGATGGCAAGGGTACTGCCCAAGACCTGAAAAGCCGTGTCAGGACGAGCACGCTCTTTGATATCGAAGAACCGAAGGTCACACGTGATTCTCTCCTGCTTCCGGCTCATGTCATGGAAGCCATTCAATCGCTGATCTTCAGCGAATCTCAGCACGGGAGGAGAATCCGAAAAAGCTGGTTGGCAGCACTTCCTGCCGCCTGGGGTACGCCGACCGGTAGTACCGTGCTGCTTTATGGACCGCCAGGTACCGGAAAGACGTTGACCGCTCAATATCTGGCAAGTGCGTTGAAACTGCCATTGTTGAAAATTGACGCGGCACGGGTGTTGAGTTGCTGGGTGGGAGAGAGTGAGCAGAATGTTCGGCGTATATTCGACGATTATGCCACCCTGCAAAAAGAGTTGGGAATTGCCCCTATCCTGTTGCTCAATGAAGCCGACCAGCTCCTTGGAACCCGAGGCGCAGGGAGCAATGCAGTTGACCGGATGAATAACAACATGCAGAACCTGTTTCTGGAGGGCTTGGAACGTTTTTCCGGCATCCTGGTAGCAACCACCAACCGGCGGGATTTGCTGGACGAAGCCTTCAGCAGACGGTTCACCTATAAGTTGGAGTTGCCTCCCCCTGACAGGAATCTACGGGAATCGCTGTGGAAGAATCATCTGCCGCTGAAGCAACTCGCACCAGATATTGAGATTGAGCAACTGGCTGTCCTGGACTTGACCGGCGGTGAGATTCGTCTGGTAATCGAGAAGGCAGTGCGCTTGCAAGCCTATCGAGGGCGCTCAACTATCGACAGAAAGACACTCATAGATATTGCCGAAGATGAGCTTGCCGGTCGGATGAAGCGTGATGGCAACAAAAAGAAGATAGGGTTTTCCGTACGGGCGTCTGACCAGGATGGAGGTCAATCATGAAATTCAATCCAGGGCAGCTGGCCGTAACCAGAGGTGTTAATGATTTGCTTGCAGACAATGAAGAGTTTGCCAGGCACGTACATCTCTCACTGAAACGGCACCTGGCAGGGGACTGGGGTGATGTTTGCGACGAAGACCGGGTTGCCAACGAATTGGCCCTGCAGAACGGTGAGCGGCTTTTCTCGGTCTACAAAAAAGATGGGTTACCGACCATCTGGATAATCACCGAATGGGACCGGTCGGTTACTACGGCATTGTTTCCGGAAGTATATTGAAAACTGCTGCGAATATAAACAGTTACCGAAAAAGCTTCAAGTCACTTTTCAAGTCACTTTTTACACAACCAACAAAAAAGCACTCACAATATTAACTGTAAGTGCTTGATTTTATTGGCGTCCCCGAGACGATTCGAACGTCCGACCCCTTCCTTAGGAGGGAAGTGCTCTATCCTGCTGAGCTACGGGGACAAAACGGGTAGATTGTATATACCAGAGCCCGGCAATGCGCAAGCGGTTTCTCCCGGTCGCCGGCAACGGGGTTTATGCCGGGCGAAACCCGGCACCAGTCAGAAGGTGATCAGGGAGAAAACCTTATCTTCGGGCAACCGCTGCCGGCCGCTGAGAAACTCCAGTTCGACCATGAAGCAGCACTCGACAATATCGCCGCCCATGGTGTTCACCAGATCGACTACCGCGGAGATGGTGCCGCCGGTGGCAAGGAGGTCGTCGGCAATGAGAATCCGCTCGCCCTTCTTGATGGCGTCCACATGGATCTCCAGGGTGTCGGAACCGTATTCCAGGTCGTAGCTTTTCTTGATGGTTTCAGCGGGCAGCTTGCCCGGTTTGCGCACCAGCACGACACCGGCGCCCAGTTTATAGGCCAGTGCCGCGCCGATGATGAAGCCGCGTGCTTCAACGCCGACCACCTTGTCGATCTTCTGGCCCACATAGCGGTGGGCAATGAGATCGATCATCCGCTGATAGGACTGGGCATCAGCCAGCAACGTGGTGATGTCCTTAAAAATAATGCCTTTTTTCGGAAAGTCGGGAATATCCCGGATGATGTTTTTCAGATCCTGCATGGTTGTCTCCTAAGCAGTGAAGGGGTCACCTTCCGTATGTGACTCGGTGAGCTGCAGCATTTTCCGCAGCTTTTCCAGGGATTTTGCTTCGATCTGCCGGATGCGCTCACGGGTAACGCCAAAGCTCTTGCCGATGGTGTCAAGGGTTTGCGGCTCCTTATCATCAAGGCCAAAACGCATGGTGATGATTTTCTGTTCGTTTTCCGTAAGGGTACCAAGCCACCGGGAAACCATTTCGAACTTGTTCACATCTTCCAGAAGATCTGAAGGCGACATGGTGGACGTGTCTTCGATGGTATCGATGAGGAAATAGTCGTTGTTTTCGCCCATGGGCATTTCGATGGAATAGGTTTTCTTCAGCAGCACCATCAGCCGGCGCACATGGGAAATGTTGACCCCCATCTGGGTCGCCACTTCCTTGAGGCTGGGTTCCCGGTTCAACTCCTGGACCAGCTGCCGGGTAACCTTGAGCATCCGGTTGATGTCATCGGAGACATGGACCGGCAGACGGATGATACGCGACTGGTTGACCAGGGCCCGCTCGATGGACTGGCGGATCCACCAGGTGGCATAGGTGGAAAAGCGGCACTCCTTGGAAAGCTTGAAGCGCTCGACGGCCTTCATCAGGCCGATGTTGCCCTCCTCGATGAGGTCGATGAACGGCAGTCCCCGATTGATGTAGCGCTTGGCGATCTTCACCACCAGACGCAGGTTGGACTCGATCATCTTGTCACGGGCCGCCTTGTCGCCCAGGTCGACCCGGGCCGCCAGCTCTTTCTCTTCATCGGCGGTCAGCAGCGTCGTCTTCTGAATCTCCCGCAGGTAATGCTTGATGGCATCATCATAATGTCCTTCATAGGCAACCTTGGGAGCCTCTTCGGCCTCTTCAGGTTCTTCAGGCCCTGCAGAATCCTCAGCCACGGCAAGAAAATTGTCCGGCTCTTCTTCACCCTCAGGATCGGGCGGATCGGAGAGTTCAGGTTCTTCCATATCATCCAGGAGCTTCTCGTCCACGTTTCATCCCTTCGTAGCGCACGATATGTGCGATTGAACCACACAGGGCAAAGGTATCGGGTTCAGGTCCCGACGGAGACGACTAATCGCCTTCCCACCCGAATTTACCGATCAGCTTGACAAAGCGGCAACCAACGGATTGTTCGGCAACGCAGGAGCCGTCCTCCTGCTTCAGTATCCTCACCAGGGTCTGGGTAATCTGGTCTCCCACGGGCAGCACCAGGCGACCGCCGGGGGCAAGCTGCTGCACCAGCACCTGCGGAATTTCCGGCGCCCCGGCGGTAACGATTATGGCATTGAAGGGTGCCTCTTCAGCCCAACCGCAGGTACCGTCATCCACCCGGATATTCACATTGAGCAGGCCGATGCGGTCCAGGGCCTTGCGGGCGCGCATGGCCAGGGGACGGATGCGCTCCATGGTGTAGACCCGGTCGGCCAGCACGGCGAGCACGGCAGCCTGGTAGCCGGAACCGGTGCCGATCTCCAGGACTTTCTCCGTACCCCGCAACTCCAGCAACTCGGTCATGAGGGCGACCATGTACGGCTGGGAAATGGTCTGGCGCTCACCGATGGGCAGCGGGCTGTCGCTGTAGGCCTGGGCGGCCATGGCTTCTTCAACGAACAGGTGCCGGGGAATCTTCAGCATGGCATCGATGACGCGGCGATCCGTAATGCCCCGGGCAATCAGCTGGTTTTCCACCATGCGTTTTCTGGCAGTTTCTAAATTCATGCAACCCTCAAATCCTATGTCAGCTCCCATGCGGCCAGTGCCTGCATGGATGCATAATTGGTCAAATCGTGGTGCAGGGGGGTGATGGAGATATGTCCCCGGGAAACGGCATGGAAGTCGCTCCCCTCCAGATCCAGAAACGAACACTCACTGCTGCCGATCCAGTAGTATTTCCGTCCGCGGGGATCGACCTTGTCCACAATGCTGCCGCCGTAACGGCGACGGCCCTGTTTGGTTATCCGAGGCGGCAGCAACCGCTCTTCCGGCAGATCGGGTACATTCACGTTGAGAAAGGTGTCGCCGGGCAGCCCCCTGGCGACGACCTGCCGGACCAGCTGCGCCGCAAAACGGGCAGCCGCGGGGTAATGGTCGCCGGCCCCCTCCGTCACCAGGGAGACAGCAATGGCGGGAATGCCCATGAGCGTCGCCTCCATGGCCGCGGAAACGGTGCCCGAATAGGTTATGTCATCACCCAGGTTCGCCCCCCGGTTGACACCGGAAACAACGATATCGGGCGTGAATGAAATGAGGTTGTGTACACCAAGGTTCACGCAGTCGGTGGGCGTGCCGTCGACGGAAAAGATGTCATCGGCGAGCTTGGTCGCCCGCAGGGGGTGATGCAGGGTCAGGGCATGGCCCACGGCACTCCGCTCCCGATCGGGAGCCACCACCGCCACCCGTCCCACACAGCGCAGCGCCTCGGCCAGGGCAGTGATCCCCGGAGCGGTTATTCCATCGTCGTTGGTGACAAGAATCTGCATCGGCAGCACCCTGAAATTCCCGTATTCTGTTGCATCCCGCTGAGCGGGATACCATAGCACAGCAGTCCGGCTTTCCTCAACGCATTTCAATAGATGTCATCAGTTCAGACAGGGTTCTTCGGCGCTGCAGGGCGGCGCTTGCGCCGTCGACGGCGGCGCGTTCTGGGCTGATCAGCAGCCCCGTCCCCGACCGGTGGAGGGGGCAGTACGGCATCCCGGGCGAACGACTCCCACCAGGCCAGTACGGCAGCACCCTCTCCCGTCACCTGGCAACGGCAGCACAGATAGGTCAAAGCGTCGGCAAAGGCAGGCCTGCCGCGAACACTGTGGGGCCGCTTGCCCGGCATGCGCTCGAAGCGCCGCTGCAGGGTCAGTATCTCCCGGGTCGCCAGGGCAACCCGGTGGGGCACGGCAACGAGTGGACACTGCTCGCCGAGAAATTCGGCCACGGCACCGTTAAGCGCATCCGCAGGGGACAGACCGGCAGCCCGCAAGGCGGCACTCCCCTCCTCCAGGTATTCGCCAAACATGAGGGCCAGCAGCAGGGAGGGCGACACCTCCCGGGATTCACCACGACACCGGTCCAGCCACTCCAGGCTCCGCCCCAGGCGCACATGGGGAAAGCCGTCCCGTTCCCGGTCCAGCCACAGGCTGACCCCGGGGAAGAGCGGCGTAAAAAGGCCGCTCTGGCGCAGAAGTTGATAGATCCGCTCCCCTTCGCCACAGAGAAACATCTTGAGAAATTCTTCATAGAGCCGTGGCGCGGTGGCCCGGGTAATGGTCGGCGCCAGCTGGAGCATGGCCTGCCAATCGGGAGCATCGATGGTGAAGCCGAGCAGCGCGGCAAACCGCACCGCACGGAGCATGCGCACCGGATCTTCCGTGAAGCGGGTCAGGGGGTCACCGATGGTCCTGATAATGCCCCGCTGCAGGTCCTCCAGGCCACCCACATGGTCAATGAGCGAGAAATCGGCAATATCGTATGCCAGGGCATTAACGGTGAAATCGCGGCGCCGGGCATCTTCTTCCGGCGTGCCGAACACATTGTCCCGCAGGACAAGTCCATCTTCGCTGAGTACCAGGCTCGGCTGCCGCAACGGCTCGGCTGCCGCTCCGGCTGGAAGATCGTCGGGAGGGAACACCGGCTCCTCGCCCACCAGGGAGCGGAAGGTGGATACCTCGATGAGCTCACCGGTAAAGTGGAGATGAGCCAGGCGGAAACGTCGTCCGACCAACCGGCAGTTGCGGAACAGTTTTTTCAGCTGGCCGGGCGTTGCATCGGTCACCACGTCGAAATCCTTTGGCTCCCGGCCCAGGAGCAGGTCCCGGACACAGCCGCCCACCAGCCAGGCAATGTGGCCATGATCTTTCAGGCGATAGAGGACCTTGAGTGCATTGGGGCTGACCAGGGAGCGGGAGATGGGATGCCCGGAGCGGGGAATGATTCGGGGTGTCGATGCTTTTGTCATAGTTTGGGCGATTATTGCCGAAGGGAGCGGTCCACGTCAAGATTCTCGTGCATGACGTCGGGGAAAAGATCTTCAAGCAGACGCCGCAGCGCTTCCCGCTCAACGGTTGGGCTGAATTTATGCGCTTCGCGAGCACATCGTGCCTGCAGTTCCCCATAGAAGCCTGTGTCCGTTTCGGCACGACCGAGGAGCCGGGCAAGGGCTTCCGTATCACCGGCAGGGAAAAGACCCGGGTAGTCGGCGCCGAGCAGCCCCCGCAGACAGGGGATGGCCGTACCCAGCACCGGAACACCGGTCACTACCGCTTCGGAAACCACATTGGCTCCCCCTTCGGAAAAGGACGACACGACAAGCAGTCGGCTGCCGGCAAGCAGTCGGGATGTTTCCTCTCCGGACAGCCCGCCAAGCCAGACAAATCGGCGGTTTTCCACCATCTCACGGCGGGCCTGCTGCGCCAGTTCTTCTGTCAGCGCCGCACCGGCAAGCACCACCCGGACACGGGATGCAGCAGGAAGCAGTCGGGCGGCACATGCTGCGCGCAGGGGATCCTTGACCGGCCGCAGGTGGGCAATGACGCACACCTGAAAGGCATCGGCAACCGGTGTGAGCCCCCCGGGAGGCGGTACGGCCGACTGGAACACCACAGACGCCCTGTGGCGCACGGAACCGGGCAATTCGGCAAGAACTTCAGGATGCAGCACGACGATCCGGTCAACCAGATGGAAGACATCAAGGGCTGTCGGGTCCCGGCGCATGTCTTCGTAGAGGTCCGTACCGGTAACGCAGACGATGATCCGGTCAGCCACATGCCGTTGCCGGGCCGCCAGGATTTCCCGGCGATTCTTATAGGCATTGAAGACAACGAGCAGATCGCCGGGACGGTCGGAAACGGCCGGACCATGGACGACCTCGTGGCCGAGGGCAACCATCAGCCGCTGCCAGCGCTCACTGGTTACGACATTGCCGTTACGGAGATTCAGGGAAGGAGCGTCAAGGAAGCAAATGCGCATGGACACAACATCTTTCGCAAAAAAACCGGCGCAGGCCGGTAGGGCCCGTCGACGCGGCTGAAATTACTCCTGGCCCAAATGGTTGCCGGGCACCAGGTAGTTGATTACGTAGTCTTCCACCGCCGCTTCCAGGGCCGTTGCCTGCCGTTCGTAGCCCGCACCGCGCAAGGTGCCGGTTTCTGCCTGGGTGAAATACTGGTATTTGTCGCGAATGGCCGCAGGCATATCAATATAGTCAATGGTCACCGGCTTGGCAAGCGCCCGGAAAATCGCCGCGGCAAGCCGGTTCCAGCTGGCTGCCGCACCGCTGCCGACATTGAAGATGCCGTTCACGTCCCGCCGGTGCAGAAAGTGGAGGGTCGCCTCCACCGCATCCTTCACGTAGAGGAAGTCCCGCTGCTGCTCGCCATGGTCATAATCGGGACGGTGGGAGCGGAACAGGCGCAAACGCCCCGAGTCGACAATCTGTTCATAGGCTTTGACCACCAGGGAACGCATGTCCCCCTTGTGATACTCGTTGGGGCCGAACACATTGAAGTATTTGAGGCCGACCAACCGGTCCAGCAGCCCCGCCGCCCGGGCCCACTGGTCGAAGAGATGTTTGGAATAGCCGTACATGTTCAGGGGGCGCAGCCGATGCAACTGGTTCACGTCGTCGACGAAACCCTGGCTGCCGTCGCCGTAGGTGGCGGCGCTGGAAGCATAGATGAAGCGGGCGTCCCGTGCCAGGGAGAACAGGGCGAGCCGCTTGCTGTATTCGAAATTATTGCGTACCAGATAGGTGGCATCCAGCTCCGTGGTGGCGGAACAGGCGCCAAGGTGAATGACCGCTTCCACACGCTGCCGCCAGTCGTTTCCCCCGGCGCCAGAGCGCTCTCCGGTCAATTGTCCGAGCAGTTCGTCCTTTTCCAGGTAGTCCGCAAAACGGAGCGGTACCAGGTTCCGCCATTTTTCACCGCTGCCGAGATGGTCGGCGATAAGGATATCCTCCCGTCCCAGCTGGTTGAGCCGCCAGACGACGGCACTGCCGATGAACCCGGCTCCGCCCGTAACAATAATCATTGCCCGCTCCTTGCCTGCCGTGGGGTGGTACTGTCCAGATACACGTTATAACCCGGAACCATCGCTCCCTTCAACAGTACTTTTCGGATGATCGAGCAATACTCTGATTTTTCGCACCAGGGCGAGGGGATGGAAGGGCTTGGCCAGGACCTCGTCCACCTGATGAAAAATCCCTTTGGTCTCCAGGAGATCCGGACTGTAGCCGCTCATGAACAGCACCCGGACATCGGGCCGAACGGCACGGATTCCCTCACAGGCCTCCTTGCCACTCATGCCGGGCATGATCATGTCCAGCACAACAATGGCTATTTTTTCCGCATTCGCCCGGAATTTCTCCACCGCATCGGCGCCGTCCATGGCGAAAATCACCTCGTAGCCGAATTTTTTCAGCACCGAGTCGGCCAACTGCCGGATTGACGGATCGTCTTCGGCCATGAGTACGGTCTCGTTCCCCATGCGCGGATACTCACCCTCTGCGCGTTCCTGCCCCATTCCGGGTTTTGCGGAAGCGCTGGGCAGGTAGACGGTGAAGGTGGTTCCCTGCCCCGGCTGGCTACTGACGGTAATATAGCCTTTGTGCTGTTTCACGACGCCGTAGACGATGGACAACCCCAACCCCGTACCCTTGCCCACCCCCTTGGTGGTAAAGAACGGTTCGAAGATCTTGTCCATGGTATGCCGATCCATCCCCTCGCCCGTATCGGTAACCGCCAGCACCGCATAGCGGCCCGGGGTACCGAAACCGTGGCTGTGCACAAAATCATCACCCAGTTCCTCCAGCCGGGTTTCCAGGGTCAGCAGGCCGCCCCGGGGCATGGCATCACGGGCGTTGGCCGCGAGATTCATGAGGACCTGCTCGATCTGACCGCTATCCACCGTAACAGGAAGCGGATTGATCCGGAAGGACGTTTTCATGGTTACATCCTCGCCGATGATACGGTTCAGCAGCTTGGCAACGGAAAGGATCAGATCATTAAGATTGACCGTCTGCATGCTCATGGACTGCTTGCGGCTGAAGGCCAGCAGACCGCGGGTCAGGTTGCTCGCCCGCTCTGCTGCAGCGAGGATCTGGTCCACATGTCCTTCGACAATTTCATGGGGCACTTCATTGGACTGCAGCATATAACAGTAGCCGTAGATTACCGTGAGGATATTGTTGAAATCGTGGGCCACACCTCCGGCCAGCTGACCGATTGCCTCCATTTTCTGTGCCTGGAGCAGCTGCTCCTCCATCAATTTCTGCCGGGCAATGTCACGAATCGTCACAATGACGCCGATGATCTCCTCCCGCCGGTTTCTCAGGGGGGAACAGGATTCGGAGACCCAGACCGTGTGTTCACCCCGGTCAAAGGAAACGGAAAAATCCACTGTCGGCGGTTTACGGTCCGCCAGGGTTGCTTCGGCCCGTTCAACAACGCCGAGGGGCGCAAAGGACGGAAAGACCTGCAGCAATTGCCTGCCAACGACCGCCACGGCAGGGATACCGCTCAGTTGCTCCATATAGGGGTTCCAGACCTGGTACCGCAGGTCACGGTCAAGGACAATAACTCCCTCGTCAACACTGTTGATGACCTGCTGGCTGAACTGGCAGGAATCCATAAAGGCGTTGTCGACCTGCAGTTTGTCCAGGGCCATGGCCACATGATCCGCGAGATCCTCCAGCAGCGCCACCATGTCCCGGGTAAGGCGGCCTTTTCCTCGGAAAGAGAACTGGAACAAGCCATAGGTTTCGTGGGGGAACCGCAGG
>CAYSWG010000071.1:0-11103 GCA_964434465.1 uncultured Geobacteraceae bacterium | reverse complement strand
GTCGAGCTCGCGGATGGCGGAGAAGTCGGAGGTGGCGTTGAAACGGCCCTCCTTGACCAGCGGCGCAAACTCCTCCGTGGGGACGTCCTGGATGTAGGAAACGGCGCTGTTCAGGGTGTCCACCTTGGATTGAACGACGTCGATTCCGGTGACGCTGAACCCCTCCTTGGCGAACTCGACGCACAGGGGCAGGCCGACGTATCCCAAGCCGACCACGCCCATGCGGGCGCGGCGCGATTGAATTTTTTCTTGGAGATCGGAGAAAGCAGTTTTGTTTGTTGGCATTAGGACAGGAAATCCTGGTTCGATTGTAGTGGAGTTGGCCAAAACACGGAAATCGTCCGGTACTGGCACCAAGGATAGGGGACTAGAGATCGCGGATCCATTGGGCGAGCGTGGCGGCCTGATGGGCGCCGTCAAAGGTGTCGGTAAACCACGAATTCGCCTGCACTTCGCGGGGCGGCTGGGAGAGGAAGCCGAAGATTTTGGCGTCCTGCCGTTCCGGGCTGTCCTCCGGGTAGACGAAGGCGCAGGGGATGCCGGAGCGGCTCAGGACATCCTCGACGATGGAGTTCTGCGGCACCAGGCCGAGCACGGGGCGCCCGGCGCGGACGTAGTCAAACATCTTGGCCGGCGCGGCGTGCCCGACGTTCAGTTCGTTCAGGTCGATGATCAACAGGTAGTCGCATTCCGCCATGCGGCGGTTGGCCTCTTCACGGGGCACCAGCGCAGTGACGTCCAGGCAACCCAGCCGCTGCAGGAGCTCGAACGAAGCGATGGGACGGACGGCGGCGGGCTCCCGGACCGTGCCGGTTAGCTGAACCTGGATGGTGGCCGGGTCGAGCCGGCCGGCGGTGATGAGGCGTTCCAGGCTGGCCAGCAGCAACTGCGGGTGGCGGTGGCCGTAAATGGTCCCCACATGGGCGAGGATGCGGCGGGAGCGTTGCACGAGAGGGGCGCGGGGGAACTCCTCGGCCGGGTCGAAGCCGTTCCAGAGCAGGCGGGTTTTGGATTCGATTTCGGGGGCGCGCTCGAGCCACTCGGCAATGATGGCCGGGGTGACGGTGACCAGCAGGCTGGCGCGCTCGAAGATGCGGCGCTCGAAGGCGCGCTCGTGAGCCAGACCTTTCTCACGCTGGCGGAACGGGTTGCCGACGAGGTTGTCGCGGAAATCGGCGATCCAGGGCAGGTTGTGGCGCGCGGCGAAGCGCATGGCGGCCAGGTGCGGCGCCAGCGGCGGGAAGGTGGACAACACGGCGTGGATGGGGTAGCGGGCGCGGATCTCTTCGGCAGCCGCGAGCGCGTGCGGAATCCAGGGAATCCGCTCGTTGTGGGGGATGATGCGATGGGCGAGATAGGCGAGGGCGGATTGCAGGCGCAAGCCGAGCGAATGCGGCCCCGGCTTGGGCACGTAGTGCACGTTCTCGTACTCCGGGATGACGCCATCCTGGCTGGAGCAAATCACGTGTGCGACTACCCCGGAACCGGGCAGGTATTTCCACAGCCGCAGCGGGCGTTGCGAGCCGCTGGTGTTGATGGGGGGGAAGTTGTGCGCGAAGAAGATGACGTGCAGGGGAGCGGAATGCCGGGAATGATCGCCCATCGGTAAAGTGGTGGGAACTAGTTCAAAACATGGCCCTTCAGGCCCAGGAATAGCTCAATGGTAGCATGCGGTTGGGCTCAGCCGGAGGGCCGGGAGCGGGGATCGTCAGGGTGTTTGCGGTGGCGCCGGCCCAGTACCAGCCAGCCCAGGGCGGCTGCCGCAGCCAACGATCCGGCGCCCAGGAACACTGGCGCCGGCGCCAGGCTGGCTGGGAGCAGATCCGCCAACTCGTGAGACGGCCAGTTCCAGAGCCCGGCCTTGGGCCGTCTGCCCGGTTGCGGCGGCCGTTCGGGGATGGCGGTGCTGCGGATTGAGGCGTGAGCGCCGAAAATCCGCGCCGCCTGCGCCTCGCGGGTTTCAAACGCCAGCAGCATCCGCCCGGCGCCGGAGACCTGGCTGTTGCGCGGGCCGCAGGTGAGGCGGACGTAATAGGTGGTTTGCGGCCGCAGATCGCGGAATTGCAGCACGCGCGTGCGATCCCCGCCGGAGTCGCGCGGTTCGCCCGTATCGAGTGAACTGGAGGGCGGTTCCGGGCCGAAGTAGTAGGTGCAGGCGTCGGCGGTGGGCGCGGAGTAGCGCACCTCGGCGGAGGTCAATGTGTTGCTCACGCTCACGTCCCGAACCCAGTAATGAGGGACGTAGTTCCACTTGGGCTCGGTGTGCAGCATGTCCTGGAAGCGCATGTTCTTGAGGATCCAGGCAAAGGCGCGCGTGCCGGAGCAGCCGTCGGGCGGGGATTCTTCCGGCGTGCAGCCGGGCGAGGCGTTGTCGAAGAAACCGGCGCCGGCCAGCAGGGCGAGCGCGGAACGCCAGTAGTAAACGTAGCCGATGCCGAGCAACTCGCGGTTGGGTCCGAACTCCTGAAACGAAGTAGCGTTGCGGAACTTCTCGCTATAGGTGGAGGTCATCTCCTCGAAGGTCTGGATGATCGGGTTGCCCTCCGGGCAGCCGATGGCGCAACTGGGGCCGGCCACGGCCGTACCCTCGCGGAAGGCGGCCAGGTGATAGGGGTTCGCGAACTTGTTCAGCACGCGGCCGAGGCCGTAGCGGGCCAGCTTGCGGTACACATACCCGCCCTGCCAGATGCCGTAGCCTTCCATGCGGTCCAGCAGCGCGTAGTAGTAGAGCACGAGGGCGACGGTGGTGGCGGCCCGCAGCTTGGAGGAGTCCATTTCGGGCTCGTTGCGCAGCGCTTCCCCGTAGGCGGGCACGGGCAGGTTGTTTTCCCAGCCTTTGGCCTGGTCGAGAAAGCCCCAACAGGAGGGGTCATTGGTGGTGGCGACGTTCACGCCCTCGCAGGAAGGGTTCACCCAAGGGTAATGGCCGTTGCGAATACCGAAGCGGCCCTCTTCGATTTGAAAGTTCTTGGCCAGTTTGGCCATCAGGTAGTGCAGCTCCGGCATGCGCCGGGAGCCGAACTGGGGCGTGTTGGGGGTGTGAATCGCGGCTTCCAGAATGGAGTAAACCGGCCAGGTGAGCTGGCGGATGATGTCGCGCGGCGCCTGGTAGCCCCAATGGCGGTGGCGCATGGCGCTGACGGGGATTAAGGCCGGGCTGATGGTGAGCGGGTTCTTCCAGATGAGGTTGGCGGCGGCCCAGAACTGGAGCTCTTCGAGCCAGTAGTAATCGCCGGTGATGGCGTAGGCGATCTGGGCGTATTGGTGCTGGTGGGCCTGGTCGAGGACGAAGTTGTCCATCGAAGCCTCGTGATAGCACCAGGCGTTGGGGAGCGTGGGGTCGCAGACGAAGGTGGGGCGGTCCTGGGTGTCCCCCTGGGTGGCGATGCGGTTGCCGCCGGGGTTGAAGTAGATGGACGGACGCACGTCGAGGCTGACCGGGCGTCCAAAGGCGGTGGCGTCGCCGGTGGAGGCGGTGTAGGGGGCGGCGCCCTTGTTGGTGGCGGGCGCGGCATCGGTTTCGCGCAGGTGCACGGGGATGTGCGCCATGACGGCGGCCAGCCCGCCGCCGCCGGGCACGGAGGTGCCGAAGAGGATCTCCCAGCCATAATCGGAGGCGCCCCAACTGGCGACGAATTTGGCCAGCCGGCGGGGCAGGATGCCGCCCTCCTCCTGGGGACCGTTGAAGTTGTCGCGGTTGGGCGCCGAGCCGTTGCGCGCGTTGTCCCAGTACTGGTTGTAGTTGGCCAGCCCGAGGATGCGCCAGTTGGTGGCGGGGAAGCCGGGGTGGGGGAAAGAGCGCGAGGCGCCGATGTTGCCGCGGTCGCCGTTCTGAAAGGCCTGCCACTCCTGTTCGAAAGCCGAGCCGCGACCCGATGGGAAGACGGCGCCGAGGTCCATCGGCGGCAACAGGCGGGCGTGGACCTTATAGGCCTGATTGTGATCGGTGCGGACACGCAGTGCCCGGACGCCGGTCAGGCAGGGATCATCGCCACTGCCTGCAGAGCAGAAGTGATCGGGGTCTCTGCCGTCCCAGAAGGTCTTGCGCATGCGGGCGGCGCTGTTCATCCAGAACTCCTGCGCCGGCTGGGCGGCGAACTGGGCGGGGTTGAGGCCGGACTTGAAACGCACCGCGTCGAGGCCGCCGCCGGAGCGCAGGGTCCAGGAAATCCAGGCCCCTCCAAGGCGCGACAAGGAGGCATTCTCCATGATGTAATCCACCTTCACCCCGGCCCAGCCCTGCGGGAAGGTGAGGATGAAGTAGGGATGCAACTGGCGGTGGGCGGGGGCGGGGTTGTCGGCCTGAATGGCGGAAACGCCCAGCCCGGCGAGATTGAACGCCGCCGCGGTGGTGCCGAAGGCGCCGCGCCCGCCTTCGCAGACGCGCAGGGTGTCGAAGTCGGAGTTGGAGGTGTCGATGCCGCAGACGCGGACCAGTTCGTTGATGCTGGTGCTGCGGCGCAGATGGACCAGCACGGGGGCGGCGAAGTTCCAGTCGGCGGCGCCGTTCTTGGGGATGGGGATGGTCAACTGCGTGGCGTTGGCCACGCCACCCTGGGCGGTGTAAACCGTCGTGGAGCGGACATAGCGCCAGCCGAAATCGTACTGCGGCGGTTGGGCATAGCAGCGGTCTTCGGCGATGACCTGCGTGACGACGGGGCCGCGCAGCCAGTAGCGCACGCCGCATTCGGACTCGACGCCGTCCCAGCGGGCGAGAATGTCGCGCGCCGATACGGTGACCGACGGCGGGCCGGCGCCGGGCTTGAGAATGCCGGCGGCCCCGGTCTCCATCGAAGCGCCCCAGCCGTTGCCCGCGCCGGCGGATGTCTCGTTGAACGCCAGCATCTGGTTGCGCGTCAGGGCGGCGCCTTCGCAGGCCGCGCGGTCGCCCAGGTGGCAGGCGCCGGAGGAGGCGACAAAATCCACTTTATGGCTGGCGTTGGCGTTCAGCGTGGCGCGGAAGGAGATGATGGCGTGGCGCAGGCTGCCATTAGCCGGTCCAACGGCCACCGCCCCGCCGTTGTAATCACCCGCCACGCCCAGGCCGGCCAGTGAAAACCCGTCGTCGTCGCGATCGATGACAGACCATTCCCCGTTCAGCCGCGAAGACTCCCCGGCGCCCCGGATGCTGACCCGCTCGCCGTCGAAGAAACCGTGTCCGGGCACCAGCACGCGGACGTAAGGGGTCGGGCAGGGCGCGGTATTGGTGCAGGTGATCGAGGCCGGGTTGACCACGGACGCAATGGCCAGTTCCGGGCTGCGGGCGTCGCGCCACCAGGTCTTGGCGTCGCATTGCCATTGCGGCAGCGGGCGTCCATCCAGACGCGGCTGGGCGCAGGCGCCAGGGATAAACTCGCCTTGCGCAAACCACGCCGATAGCGAGGTGAAGCGGTCCACCTGCGTCTGGCCGGTGCGCTCCTGCAGGATCAGGCCGTTGTCGAGAGCTCGTGCAAGCTGTCCCGTCGCACTCAGCAAAAAGGCGCAGAGCACGGCGGCGCCTGTCCGGCGTATCCCTCTCATGGACCTAATTTTCGCATGTCTTTCGCGGCGCTGAGCCCGGCATGGCGAGCTTCCGCGATAATAGGAATCAGTTTCGGCTGGCGCGCCGCCGTGCAGCCGGTCTGGAGGAGACAACCACCCAAAGCCTATGTTCCTGCTGAGCCAGAAAACTCATCGCATGCTGATCCAATACGATCCGGATGTCGGCCACCGGTTCGTGCCACGGCTGCGGGCGCGTGTCCCGGGAGGGGACGGCGGCTATCTGGTGGTGACGAATTCGCAGGGGTTCCGCTCGGACTTCGAGTTCGCGGCGGCAGCCCACGGCAGGCCGCGCATTCTGATGTACGGCGACTCCTACACGGCCGGCGATAACGTGGAAAACAAAGACCGTTATTCCGACGTGCTGGCCGCGCTGACGGGCGTGGAGGTGCAGAATTACGGAGTCAGCGGCAGCGGTACGGATCAGCACCTGCTGATTCAGCGCAAGTTCGGCAAGCAGGTGGAAGCCAGCCTGGTGATGCTGTGCGTGCAGATTGACTCGTTCCACCGCATTCAGGTCAGTCACCGGCCTTCGATCGACCGCGTCACCGGCAAGCGGTTGCTGGTTCCGAAACCGTACTTCACGCTGGAAAACGGGCAACTGACGGCGCACCACGTGCCGGTGCCGCGCGAGCGGCCGGAGGCGCCGGACGAGCCGGTCCAGGCGGCCAGCAAGCAGGAAGACCGCTGGCTGGAACAGATGCACGAGTGGTACATCAAGGTGCCGGGGCTCAAAGAGCTGCGGCATTCGCCGTTCCTTCAGGGGCTCGGTTCGAGGCTCATCACGGAAGTCAAGAAGGTCCGCGCCGCCCACCCGTATCCGGACATCCTCTCCGGCCAGACTCCGGGCTGGATGCTGATGGAGGCCCTGCTGCGGCAGTTCATTGCCGAGGCGCAGCCGTTGCCGGTGGTGATTGTGCCGATACCGACGAAAGACTTCTATGTCACCGGGATCGAGCCGGTGTACCAGAAGCTGTTCGCGGCGCTGGACGATCCGGGGCGGGGCGTGCACGTGTGCGACGTCAGCACGCGGCTGGTAAATCTGCCCTACGAAACGCGGCAGTTTTGAGGTCGGCGGCCACTTCACGCCGCTGGCCAACCGGATGGTGGCCGAGGACATGGCGGAGTTTCTGGCGGAGCGGCGGCTGCTGCCCGCGGCGCGGGCGAGCGCCCCGGCTGCGGCTGCTCCGGCGCCCTCGCCGGCGCTGCCGGCGCGGACCGGCAAGCCCACCTACATCCTGGGCATTTCGTGCTTCTACCACAACTCCGCGGCGGCGCTGATTCGCGACGGCGAGATGGTCGCCTGCGCGGAGGAAGAGCGCTTCACGCGGGTGAAGAACGACCGGCGTTTTCCCCACAACGCGATCAATTACTGCCTGGAGGAGGCGGGGATCTCACAGCACGAGCTGGCCGCGGTGGCCTTCTATGACAGCTCCGCGCTGACCTTCGAGCGGATCTGCCACTCGCTGATGGCGGTGGAGCGCGAGGCGGCCGAATCGATGTGGCTGAAGATCATGCCCTCGTGGCTGCGGATGAAGCTGCACTTCCCCAAGCTGGTGCGGGAGTTTCTGGGCTACGAGGGTCCGGTGCTGCAGGGGATCCATCACCGTTCCCATGCGGCCAGTTGCTTCTACCCGTCGCCGTACGAGCGCGCCGCGATCCTTACCATTGACGGCGTGGGGGAATGGGCCACGGCGTCGATCGGGCGTGGCGAGGGGCGTCAGATCCAACTGCTCAAAGAGATGCGGTTCCCCAATTCGCTGGGGCTGCTGTATTCGGCGTTCACGCACTTCACCGGGTTCAAGGTGAACTCGGGCGAGTACAAAATGATGGGCCTGGCCCCTTACGGGGAGCCCATCTACGCGCAGCAGATCCTCGACAACATCGTGGATCTGAAAGCGGACGGGTCGGTGGATCTCAACCTCGATTACTTCGCGTTTCTGCGGGAGATTTCCATGACCTCGGAGGGCTTCGACCAGCTCTTCGGCGGGCCGCGGCGTTCTCCGGAAAGCCGCATCACGCGGCGCGAGATCGATCTGGCGCGTTCGATTCAGGCGGTGACCGAAGAGGCCATGCTGCGGATGGCGCGCACGGCCAAAGAGCTGACCGGGGAGCGCTATCTGTGCCTGGCCGGGGGGGTGGCGTTGAACTGCGTCGCCAACGGGCGGCTGCTGCGCGAGGGACCGTTTGAAGATCTCTGGATTCAGCCGGCGGCCGGCGACTCGGGCTGCTCATTGGGTGTCGCGCTGGACGTCTGGCACACCTATTTCGAGAAAGACCGCCAACTGAAACCCGGTGGCGCCGCACAGGGCGGGTCATACTGGGGCCCGGCCTTCAGCGGCGATGAGATCGAAGCCTACCTGGAGACCTTCGGCTATCCGTACCGCAAGCTGAGCGGCGCGGAGCGCAACCAATTCCTGTCCGCCAAGCTGGCCGAAGGCAAGGTGGTGGGCCACTTTGCGGGGCGGCTCGAATTCGGGCCGCGCTCGCTGGGGTCGCGCTCCATTCTGGGGGATGCGCGGAACACGGACATGCAGGCCAGCCTGAACCTGCGCATCAAGTACCGCGAATCCTTCCGCCCCTTCGCGCCGGCCGTGCTGGCCGAGCAGGTGGGGGAGTATTTCGAGCTGGACCGCGAGAGCCCGTACATGCTGATCGTGGCGCCGGTGCGCGAAGACCGGCGCCTGCCGTTTGACCTGGCCAGGCTGAAGGACAGCGACGACCTGTTGCCCGTGGTGCGGCAACTGCGCTCCGACATACCGGCCATCACGCACGTGGACTACTCGGCCCGGGTGCAGACGGTGCGGGCCGATCATCACCCCGAGTTTCACGCGCTGATCGAGCAGTTCCAGCGGGACACCGGGTGTGGGGTGATCGTGAACACGTCGTTCAACGTGCGCGGCGAGCCCATCGTCTGCACGCCGCAGGATGCCTACCGCTGCTTCATGCGCACGGAAATGGACGTGCTGGCGCTGGGCGACTATATTCTGCTCAAGCCCGAGCAGCCCGCCTGGCCGGAGGCCAAGGGGGAAGGGCTCGAGAACGAGGACATCACGAAAGCGGTGGCCGAGTCGCACCCGGCCGAGCTGCTCGAGAAGATCGAACGGATCTTTGACCGCCAGTTCTGGCCCGCGGCCGAGAAACTCAAAGCCGCCGGCCAGGTGCGCGTGAACGCCACTAACGGTTCCCGGGAGTCCACCTGGGTGGACGCCAACGAGCCGGCCGACATGAAGCCGCTGTTCGAGATTCCGGCCTCGCAACTGGAGGACGATCCGGATGCCGCCCGCCTGGCCGCCGGTCTGGTCCGGAGCTGGCAGGGCAAGGAAGGGGCGCAGGCGCTGGAGCCGGCGGTGGCGCAATTACTGAAGGCCGGCCTGCAATACCAGGTGTCGGCGGAGCTCGAGGAAGAGGTTTCCGAGTCAGTCTATGTCATGTTCTGATTTCCGGTCTGTCCGGCGCGGGGTCCGGGCATGAGCGCGCGCCTGGTTCTGGTGGGCGGCGCGCGGCCGAACTTCATGAAGCTCGCGCCGCTGTTGCGGGAGCTTGGCAGGGACGCGTTCTTCCAGCCGGTGCTGGTGCACACGGGCCAGCACTACGACCAGCAGATGTCCGGGCAGTTTTTCGTCGACCTGGACATGCCCGCGCCGGACCATTACCTGGAGGCCGGCTCGGGGTCGCACGCGGCGCAGACGGCGCAGATTCTGAGCCGGATGGAGCCGGTGCTGCTGGCCGAGAAGCCGGACGGCGTGGTGGTGGTGGGAGATGTGAATTCGACCATCGCGGCGGCGCTGGCGGCGAAGAAACTGCAGATTCCGCTGATCCACGTGGAAGCGGGGTTGCGCAGCTTCGACCGGACGATGCCCGAGGAGATCAACCGGCTGGCGACGGACGCGATTACGGACCTGTTCCTGGTGACCGAAGAGAGCGGGCGGCGCAACCTGCTGGGGGAGGGGGCCGACCCGGGCCGGATCCACCTGGTGGGCAACCTGATGATCGACTCGCTGCGGCGGCACCTCGATCAGGCGCGGGCGGACCTGTCGCTGCTGCGGGAGCTGGGGCTGGACGGCGCGCCGTACGCGCTGCTGACGCTGCACCGGCCGGCCAACGTGGATTCCGGTCCCGTGCTGGACGGCATCCTGGACGCCCTGGAACAGGTTGGCGCGGAGATGCCGGTGCTGTTTCCGGTGCACCCGCGCACGCGGGCGCGACTGGGGGCGCTGGGCCGGACCTTGCCCGGGGTGCGGCTGCTCGACCCGCTCGGTTACCTGGACTTCCTGCGGGTGATGTCGGCCGCGCAGGTGGTGTTCACCGATTCGGGCGGCGTGCAGGAGGAGACGACGGCGCTGGGGATTCCGTGTCTGACGCTGCGGGACAACACCGAGCGCCCGGTCACCGTGGACCAAGGCACCAACCGGCTGGCCGGCACCAGCCGGGAATCGATCCTGAAGGCCTGGAACGAGCACCGCGCGAGCCCCAGAAAAGGCGCGCTGCCGCAGTATTGGGACGGCACCGCGGCAGCCCGCTGCCGTGCCGTGCTGGCGGAGTTCTACGGGCGGGTCTAGCGGGAACGGTGCCAGGCGACAAACCTGGCGATACCTGCGGGGAACGGCGTTGCCGGGTTATAGCCGAACGCCGCCCGGGCTTTCGAGATATCCGCGTACGTGATGGGCACGTCGCCGGGTTGGTCGGGCTGGCGATTGAGCACGGCGGTTTTGCCGAGCGCCTGTTCGATGGTGGCCAGCATGGTGCGCAGGCCGACCGGGTGGGAATTGCCGAGGTTGAAGACCCCGTAGGGCGTGTCGTGATTGAGCGCGCCCACGATGCCGGCGACGGTGTCGTCCACGAAAGTATAGTCGCGGCCGGTGGAGCCGTCGCCGTAGAAGGGGATCGGTTTTCCGGCGTCGATCAACTCGGTGAACTTGCGGATGGCCAGGTCAGGCCGCTGGCGCGGCCCGTAGACGGTGAAGAAGCGCAGGCAAACCGCGCGCACGCCGAACAGGTGCGAATAGGTAAAACACAGCTTCTCGCCGGCCAGCTTGGTGGCCGCGTAGGGCGAAATGGGCAGGTTGTTGGTGTCTTCTTCGGAGAACGGCACGCGGTTGGCGATGCCGTAGATGGAGCTCGACGAAGCGAACACGAACTTGGGAACGCCGTGATGCCGGCACGCCTCGAGCAGGCCCGTGGTGCCCAGCATGTTGACCTCTTCGTAGAGTAGGGGCTGTTCGAGAGAGGGCCGCACGCCGGCGCGGGCGGCGAGGTGGATGATGGCGTCGGGGCGCGCCGCGCGCACGATGGCGTCCATGCGCGCGGTGTCGCGGATGTCGGCGTGGTGGAACTCGAAGGCGCCGGCGCGGCGCACGGCCTCGAGGTTTTCGCGCTTCAGCGCCGGGGCGTAGTAGTCGTTGAGGTCGTCGACGATTTCCAGGCGGCAGCCGTCGCGCAGCAGACGCTCGGCCAGGTGCGACCCGATGAAGCCGGCGCCGCCGGTCAAAATGATGTTCATGTGCTTACGGCCGCGCGCCGCGCGCCGCATCCTCCCACAGTGAGCTGTACTCGCGCAGCATG
>CAYSWG010000070.1:0-11241 GCA_964434465.1 uncultured Geobacteraceae bacterium | reverse complement strand
CCAGTACAATCGACAACATGCTGTCTCCTGGGCCATGCACCGGCAGCGGTGCTTCTGCAGTATTTTATGGTGGAGGGAGGAGGATTCGAACCTCCGAAGTCGTCCGACGACAGATTTACAGTCTGTTCCCTTTGGCCACTCGGGAATCCCTCCAGACGGATGTGCATACCACGGTTTTTATGGAGCTGGCGATGGGACTCGAACCCGCAACCTGCTGATTACAAGTCAGCTGCTCTGCCAGTTGAGCTACGCCAGCAAGATAATCACTTGTTCCAGCTTAAACAAAACGAAGAATCCTTATAGCTTTCTTCAGGATTCTTGTCAAGGTTTTTTATCTTTTTTTCTGATGGACATATGCTTACGGGTACTGGGGCCAGCCGTTGATTTTCCCTGCTTTCGCAGGGTACCGCCACGACCTTCTGAAAGTGCAGGGATACTGCAATAAAGGGTTTGCAGTTCCCGAAGATTCTGCACATCACCCGTCGCCTCCAGATAAGCGATTGCCTTTTGACGCTCCCGGGGCAGATGGCTGAGCAGAATACTCTTCTGAATCGCCTTCTCCTTGTCGCTCCGCGCTACGAAAACCTTCTCGCCCGTTGCGGGGTCCAATCCCGTGTAATACATACAGGTCGCGGATGTGCCCGGCGTGGGAGTAAAATCCTGAACTTGCTCCACTGACAAACTATGGCGTTTTAAAAAAGCCGCCGCGGTAACCATATCGCGGATCGTACACCCCGGATGGCCGGACATCAGGTACGGTATCACTGAACATTTACCCCCCGATGAACGCATTGCTTTCCTGAAAGCTTGCAGGAAGTCGCAGAAGACTTTCACTCCCGGTTTGCGCATCAAGTTCGTTACCGAATCAGCCACATGCTCGGGAGCGACTTTAAGCAAACCGCCAATATGGTGACGTAACAGCTCCTGCGCATAGAGGGGTTGCAGGGCAAGAAGATCGGGGCGAATTCCGGAAGTAATGTATACATGCTTTACCTTCTGGACCCGTCTGACCGACTTGAGAAGTGCCGATGAACGGGCATCACCAAGCGACAGGTTTCTGCATAGTTCCGGAAAGACACAACTCTGTCTCCGGCAGTCAGCTTGCCCCCTGCGGTTGGTGCACCGCATGGCATACATATTTGCCGTCGGCCCACCAAGATCGGTCACTGTTCCCGCGAACCAAGGTAAGCGGACGAGGCCGCCAACCTCCTGGACAACTGATGCTTCGCTGCGGGACTGAATCGTTTTGCCCTGGTGCATTGCGATAGCGCAAAAAGCACAGCCACCCAAGCATCCGCGATGGGTCGTTATGGAACCCCGTATCTGTAAATACGCCGGAATAGGTTCTCTGTAGCAAGGGTGGGGAGCTTTCTCAAAAGTGAGCGCATACAACGCATCCATTTCCTGCTCCGTGAGCGGCTCGGCCGATTGGTTACAGATTACAAGGCGATCGCCATGACGCTGGACGAGGGGAACAGAGCACCAGGGATTGGATTCAAGTTCCATGCGGCGAAACGCCTCGGCAAAGGCGCGCTTATCGGCAAGCACCTGTTCCCAGGATGGCAGTTCAGCATAGTCAGGCAAGGAAAGTTCATCGGTACTGGCAGCACAAAGCGCCGTTCCCCTGACATCGCGAATTGCTGAGAGTGGCTCCCCGCGACGCATCCGCTCGGCAATCTGGAGGAGCGGTCGTTCGCCCATGCCAAAGACAAGCAGGTCTGCCTTGGCATCCAGAAGAATGGAGCGTCGAAGACGGCCCTCCCAGAAATCATAATGGGCAAAACGACGAAGACTCGCCTCAATCCCGCCAATGAGTACCGGAATATCCTTATAGGCTTCTTTAATGCGTGAAGTATAGACAATACAAGCGCGATTCGGACGGGCCCCATGTCTATTCCCTGGTGTATAGGCGTCATCACGGCGAAGCTTCCGCGCCGGTGTGTAATGGGCCACCATGGAATCCATGGCCCCGGCACTAACGGCAAAAAATAACTTTGGCCGCCCAAGCACCATGAATGATTCCTTGTTGCGCCAATCGGGCTGAGCAATTATACCAACTCGATACCCTCGCGACTCAAGCAACCGGGCAAGCAAGGGAACGCCAAACGATGGATGGTCGACGTAAGCATCACCACTGACGAAAATCACATCAAGTTCGGCCCACCCTCGGCCACGTGCCTCGTCTATGCTGGTGGGCAGGAACGCCATCAGGGAAAAAACGGCAAGCCGTCTATGCCAAGCGCTTCAGGAAATCCGTACATAATGTTCATATTCTGCAGCGCCTGGCCTGACGCACCCTTGACCAGATTATCTATCGCCGACATAAGGACGATGCGGCCGGTACGCCGGTCGACCGTCAAACCAATATCACAGAAGTTAGATCCGCGCACATATAAGGTGGACGGATACGTTCCCTCAGGAAGAATTCTCACGAAAAGTTCATTACGGTAGAATTCAGCATAGTGGGCCAACAGTTCTCCGGTCGTCACGTCCTTCCGCAGTGTTCCGTAAACAGTTGACAGAATACCCCGGTCCATGGGGACTAGATGCGGTGTGAAGGTGATGGTTACCGTCTCATCAGCAAGCAGGGAAAGTTCCTGCTCAATTTCGGGAGTATGCCTGTGCGCGGCGACACCATAGGCCTTGAAACCCTCATTGACCTCACAAAAGAGTGTTTCAACCTTGGCGCCGCGACCAGCTCCACTCACTGCAGACTTTGAGTCGGCGATTACTGTCGCCGGGTCGATGAAACCACCGCGCAGCAAGGGAGCCAAGGCAAGAATGATGCTCGTTGGATAGCAGCCCGGATTACCCACAAGCTCCGCTTCGGCAATCTTCGCACGGCGGATTTCGGGAAGTCCATACACGGCACGCTCAAGCAATTCAGCATTCATGTGCCGTTCATACCACGCTGCATAGACATCGGGGTCCTTGAAGCGATAGTCGGCTGAAAGGTCGACGACTTTCTTTCCAAGACGAAGAAAAGTCGGCACAACCTCCATTGCAGCCTTGTGGGGCAACGCCGTGAAAATAAAGTCGGCTTTATCGGCAACTCTTGTCGCCTCAAGATTTCCAAGAGTTTGTGTATAGCGTGCCCTTACGGATGGGAATATGTCCGCAACGGATTTTCCCGCACTTCGCTCGGAGGTAACGCAGGTAACGGTTACCAACGGGTGACCAGCCAACAACCGCAGGAGTTCAACACCGGTATAACCACTCGCCCCAACAACGGCAACCTTGAGCATACACAATCTCCTTCGACCAATCTCAGTGAGGAATCCAGGAAAAACAGGATGAGGCTGAACGTGCAAAAGGGGGAACCCCAGCGGATTCCCCCTTTTGCACAAATATAATCAAACCCGCTATTAACGCTTGGAGAACTGGAAGCTTGCGCGGGCTGCCTTCTTGCCGTACTTCTTACGCTCTTTGACACGGGAATCACGGGTGATGAATCCCGCTTTCTTCAGAACACCACGCAGGGCAAGGTCAGCTTCCAGAAGCGCACGGGTGATGCCATGTTTGATGGCGCCAGCCTGGCCGCTATCGCCGCCACCTTTCACGGTGACGTAGATGTCAAACTTTTCAACGTTTTCCGTGAGTTCCAGGGGTTGCTTGACGATCATCTTGGAAGTTTCCCTGCCGAAGTAGTCATCAAGGGATTTGTCATTAACAGTAATCTTGCCACTCCCGGGCTTCAACCAAACTCTGGCGACGGAGGACTTTCTTTTGCCTGTACCATAAAATCGTGCTGCTGCCATATATCTGATCTCCTGATGCGATTGATATGAAAAACGTCCAGATCTACAGAGTCTTCGGTTGCTGGGCAGAATGGGGGTGGTTGGAACCAGTGTAAATCTTGAGCTTTTTAAGCATCTGGCTTGCCAACTTGTTTTTGGGCAACATACCCTTTACTGCCTTCCGGATAAGATCTTCCGCCTTCTTTTCCATGAGCTTACCGGCAGTAATTGATTTTATCCCGCCAGGGAAACCGGAATGGCTGTAGTATACCTTGTCCGCAAGTTTATTGCCGGTCAGTGCAATTTTCTCGGCATTCACCACGATAACGAAGTCGCCGGTATCAACGCTGGGCGAAAACAACGGCTTGTTCTTGCCACGCAGCACATTGGCGATCTGGGTCGCAACTCTGCCGAGAACCTTATTCTCAACATCCACAACATACCAATCTCTGACTATATTTTCAGAACGGGGTACAAACGTTTTCATTGAAACCTCACAACTGGATAAGTAGTTACACACTTCACGTACGAGTACTGGAAGCAGGTAAATTAATGCATGCCTCTTACCTTGTCAAGGAAATTTTCCGGAATTACCGTCAATAATACACTTCCAGGAGGCAAAGCCCCTGCGGAGGCGCTGTAACGCCCGCATCATTGCGGTTCCCCGATTTCAACACCGAATCAATTGCTTCCACCTGAAGAGAGCCGCGCCCAACGGCCACAAGCGTCCCAACAATGATGCGAACCATATTTTTGAGAAATCCGGAACCTATCACGTCAATAACGACATAGTCTCCCCGTTTGGCCACCGTAATGCTGTCCATGCGTCGTACTGTGGTCATTGCCCCGCAGTTGGCGGCTCGAAAAGCCGAAAAATCATGTTCACCGATCAAGTGCCCGGCAGCTTCGGCCATAAGCGTAACGTCCAGGCTCCCACCAAGCCGCCAGACCACATGACGGTCAAGGGGGGAGCGGCGGTCGGTATTGAGAATGGTATACCGATAATGCTTACCGACCGCATCACGGCGCGGATTAAACTCTGGGGAGACTTCCACGGCATCGCGAATGGCGATATCTTCGGGCAGCACGGTATTCAGACCATGGGAAAATGCCCGCACCGGCATGGTCTTCGTCGTCTGAAATGACGCAACCATACCGCGGGCATGTACGCCGGCGTCGGTCCGCCCGGAAGAGCGGACGCGAATGACGTCACCAGTAAGCCTGGCCAGTGCAGTCTCAATCACCTCCTGAATGGAAAGCCCATTGGGCTGCACCTGCCATCCGGCATAGTTGGTCCCTTCATATTCGATTATCAGTTTAATGGTCCGCATGAAAAAAGAGACGCCCGAGCGGGCGTCCAGATGCATTATTATCAGGCAAGCCGCCCACAAAAGCTAAAAACACTCCGTTACTTCAGATATTTTCTGATGAGAATTTCAGCAATCTGGACAGCATTGGTTGCTGCGCCCTTGCGAATGTTGTCGGCAACGACCCACAGG
The DNA here is from genome assembly GCA_964434465.1 of uncultured Geobacteraceae bacterium. Taxonomy (GTDB): domain Bacteria; phylum Desulfobacterota; class Desulfuromonadia; order Geobacterales; family Geobacteraceae; genus RPRC01. Next base: position 6,005 of record CAYSWG010000070.1, on the reverse strand, counting down.
TTAAGGCCGTTTTCAATGGACTCGTCTTCGCGGATTCGGCCGACAAGCGTCAAGTCCTGCCCGGCCGCGTCGAGTGGCATGGGATACACCTTCTTGGCTACGTCATCAACCAGCTTGCAGCCAGGGGCCGTTCGTAAAAGTTCAAACGCCTTATCAACAGTGATCTTCTTCTCAGTCTCGATATTGACAGACTCCGAATGGCTGAAAAAAACCGGTACGCGCACAGTCGTTGCCGTAACACGAATAGCGGACTCCATGATTTTCTTAGTCTCATTCACCATCTTCATCTCTTCCTTCGTATAGCCATTTGCTTCGAAGGAATCAATCTGCGGCAGACAGTTGAAGGCTATGCGATGGGGATACACCTTTGCCTCTACCGGCCGACCGTTCAGCATTTCACCGGTCTGCGTACGCAGTTCGTCGATTGCCTGCTTGCCGGTACCGGACACTGCCTGATAGGTGGAAACGACAATACGTTTGATGGTGGCATAGTCATGGAGCGGCTTCAAGGCCACCACCATCTGGATTGTCGAACAATTCGGGTTGGCAATGATGCCCTTCCTGGTATAGCCGGCAATGGCGTGGGGATTCACCTCGGGCACCACAAGCGGCACATCCGGATCCATGCGCCAGGCACTGGAATTATCAATGCACACCGCGCCGGCACGGGCTGCAGACGGGCAAAACTCCTGTGATCGGCTGCCGCCAGCGGAAAAAAGCGCGATATCGATCCCCTCAAAAGCATCATGGTCCAGCAGTTCAACCTGGACCGGCTTGCCCTTGAACTCAAGAACCTTACCAATGCTCCGCTCACTGGCAAGGAACTTGATCTTGCCGACCGGAAAATTTCTCTCTTCAAGACACTCAATCATCTGATTGCCGACCGCTCCGGTAGCGCCGGCAATGGCAATATTCCACAATTTCTTAGCCATTGGTATGCACATCTCCTCTCTCACGTTGGCGGCCCGCACCGACAGGCCCCCGAATCGGTGATCTTATTGACAGTAAACGAACCTTGTCAACAAAAAAAGAAGGGAGGATTTCAGGCACCCTCCCCTCTTCAATCAGAATTACTCCGCAGGGTCACCCCGAAGCAGAAATAGCCCCGGAAACATGTTGCGGACTGAATGACTGTGCAACAATTTTATCCTGACTTAAGCTTAGCCTACCGTCTTGGCAACAAGATCACCGACCTCAGTCGTCGAGAAACCCATTTTACCCGCGCTCATGCTTTTCATCTGCTGCATTACGGAAACCATGGCAGCCTCCACTTCCTTGGCGGCCTTTTCTTCACCGAGAATATCCAGCATCATCTGGGCCGCGCCAATGGCCGCCATGGGATTGATGACGTTTTTGCCCGTGTACTTGGGAGCGCTGCCGCCGATGGGCTCAAACATGGAAACCCCTTCCGGATTGATGTTACCGCCGGAAGCGATGCCCATACCACCCTGCACCATGGCGCCCAGGTCGGTAATGATATCACCGAACATATTGTCGGTAACGATAACGTCAAACCACTCGGGATTCTTCACCATCCACATGGTAGTGGCGTCAACGTGGGCATACTCGCGCTTGATGTCCGTATAGTCCTGCGCGCCGATCTCGTGGAAGGCCCGCTCCCACAGGTCAAAGGCAAACGTCAGAACGTTGGTCTTGCCGCAGAGGGTCAAGGTCTTGTTCTTGTTGCGCTTGCGGGTGTACTCGAAGGCATAGCGGAGACAACGCTCCACACCCTTCCGGGTGTTGATGGAGGTCTGGATGGCAACCTCGTCGGGAGTGCCCTTCTTCAGCACACCGCCGGATCCGGTATACAGGCCCTCGCTGTTTTCACGAACGACCACGAAGTCGATATCTTCCGGCTTCTTGTCCTTGAGGGGCGTCTCCACGTTGGGGTACAGCTTTACCGGACGCAGATTGATATATTGGTCAAGTTCGAAGCGAAGCTTGAGGAGAATGCCTTTTTCTAGAATGCCCGGCTTCACGTCGGGATGGCCGATGGCGCCCAGGAAAATGGCGTCGAACCCGCGCAGGTCGGAAACCGCCGATTCGGGCAGAACTTCACCGGTACGCAGGTAGCGCTCGCCACCGAAATCAAAGTGAGTGTACTCCATCTTGATGCCATGCTTGGCATTGACTGCACCAAGAACCTTAAGACCTTCCGCAACCACCTCGGGGCCGGTTCCGTCCCCGCCGATTACCGCAATTTTGTACATGCCGCTCTCCTTTTCCATGCAAATCTTCGTAAAAACTGGCGAGGGGTCATCTTAAAGAAATAAATTGATTTGTCAATAGAATGGAACTGCTGGGAGATTCTTGACACAAGTGAGCCTGTACTGAGTAAGTTGTCTACCCTCGATCTGTTCAATTACCATTAAGCGGTAGACCATAAAACTATCGCACGATACCGTTTACTGTCCGCTCGGGGACACCACTCAGGATCCGCTCCACAACCTCTACCCCCTGCATGAAAGAGTGATCCATATTCCCCACCTCATACTTCCAGGCACCGAAGCGGCCGCGGGAATACACGCCATGGGACTCCAACCAGGGCTGGATAATCGCCAGGGCTTGATCTCGTCCGACTGTCGGCACCGGGTAGGAATAGGGAATGTCAATCAGATAGCGACTGACGATGCGACCGCGATCCTCCTCACTGATCATGCCCGAATTGATCAGCCCCTGGATCGTATCTTCTATTATTCGCTCCTTGTCCACCGGCTTATGGGCTGAGTAGGTCGTTTCACACATCAGTGAAAAATAGCTCTCGATATCACCGTTAGGCACGTTCTGGGGTGAGTAATTGAAGAAATTGGTTACCCGATAAAAGGGAGAATTCGTTTCGGGGAAATACATCCAGCACTTGGGGTCGATTCTTTTTCCCGCAAAACCGAGACCGACAATCAGGCCGCTGTTATGCACCAGATCTTTGGCAGCAGCACGAACCGTAGCAGGAACAGAAACACACTTGCTTATTAAACAATCAAGCGGGGTAGTATTGATCAGCACATCGTAATGCTCTGTACGACCATTGGCAAAGGTGACCTCCTTTGCTTCCAGGTTCACCGATACCAGATCATGATCAAAAGAAATCCGGTCCCGGAACGGTCGGGCAATACCCTCGAAGATTGCTCCAGTGCCGCCGAATCTGGGGAACTTGAACTGGTTATTTGGCCCCCAGTTCACATCGTCCTTCTGCTCGGCAATGTTCTTCTCCACCCGGGCGAGATCCACGACGCTCACCCGCTCACCGAGCCAGTCCTTGTCCATCGTCTCCAGCGGCACGCCCCACACTTTCCGGTTATAGGGCTCCATGAAGTACTTGACGATGCCCTCACCGAAGATGGCATCCATCCACTGACGGAAATTAGTAGCCGAGGATGGGTGCATGCGCAGTGTACGCAGGCCATCAACACATTCCTGCAACGCTTCCAAAGGTAGATGACGGATGTTGTTCTGGAAAGGATAGGGCACCCAGGTACTGAGGATTCGGATCCAACACTCCCGAAGGTGCTGATAATAAGCATCGCCAAGGGCTTCTTCGATCACTTTGTCGAAATAGTCATAGTGGGAAAAGAGAACATGACCGCCTATGTCCCACGTAAAACCCTTGGCGTCGACAAAAGAAGCCGACAGGCCGCCCACATGGCAATTGCGCTCGAAGAGGTGCCAGTCCGACTGACCACATCTGTTCAGATGATATGCGGCGCCGAGGCCAGTGGGACCGGCACCGAGAATGGCAATGTGCATTCGCTTACCTCTTCTGTTCTTTCAATCTCAAAACTTCTTCACGTCATAAGCTCATGCCTGATTGGATTCAACGAGATCCTATAATTCCAGCAAATATCTCCAGGCGGGCTGCGCACCCGGCACCTCCTGCTCTAATCCGGGCAGATATTCATGAAAAAGCAGCCTTCCCTCACCTTGCGGCCATTGCCTGGCTCCAAACTCCATGGCTGCTTTCTCCCTGCGAAGCGTTTCGCTGTCAGCCAAGCTCCAGCAGCTATTGATAAACAGTGTCCCCTCGGCATCACACAAATCCACTTCACTGCCATTGGCATAGTAGAAGAGATCCTTGCGCCTGCGCCGGTTTTCCAGGAACACAAGGGTCTCCAGTTTGTGGCCAAGATCGCGATTCGGAAACGCCTGAAAGGCGGCTATCAATCCCGTGTCAATCACATGCAGCTTTTTCGGATTATGCTCCTGCTTCCGGAGCGAGGCCTCCCGTTTCGGCAAAAGAAATACCAGAAAAGCATCCTCAAGGTAGCCAAGATAATCAAAGAGTGTGTTTTTGGAAACGGTAATCCCTTGAGACGTCAAGTCCCGATGCAGCTTACTCACGTTCAGAAGCGAACCGGTATTACGGAAACAGTGTCTGAGCAATTCACGCATCAGTTTTTCATTGCGCACCCCATACCGTTCCACAACATCCCGGTAGAGCATCAGCGATGAGTACTCCTCCAGAATCAATGGACGCAACGCCTCGTCGGCCAGCACGATCTCCGGGAAACCGCCACAGGACACATATGACTCCAGCTCAAAACGAAGGAGACTCTCATTGTCGGCGCTATGCGGAACAATAGCAACGTTACGGAACGCCAGATATTCCCGGAATGAGAGCGGGAACACTTCCAGCGTGATGCTGCGTCCCCGCAGGGCCGTGGCCAGGTCGCGCGTCAGAAGGTCCGATGAAGATCCGGTGACAAATACCTCAACGTCCTCGGTATCACAGAGCCGTCGCACCCACCTCTCCCAACCGGACACATTCTGTACCTCATCAAGAAAGAGATAGGTATGGTGCCCGACCGTTTCCGGGAACACCTCACGCCAGCAGCGCAGAATCATATCCAACTCTTCGGTCTTGATGGGATGCAAACGATCATCTTCAAAATTCAGATAGACGATCTGCCGCCGATCCACTCCCTGCGCTACAAGTTTCTGAATGGCATCAAAAAACAGAAACGTCTTTCCGGAACGTCTGACTCCGGCCAGACCGATTACTTTACCCGTTCCGATGGGTATAATCAGCTCCCGCGGCTTGCAAACGGGTAAGGCTCTCTCAACGAACTGGCGAATAACATATTTCAAATTGTCACTTATCATAAGTACAATATTCCACAAATTATCTTCTTTAACAAGGACGATTTATCATAAGTCTTTGTCGTGAAGAGTAAGGCAGGCATCGTTCGTGAAGTCCCTTACATAGCTGAAAGGCAAGCTGGAAATTTGCAGCAGATTCACCCTAAGTCCGAGAGCCTCCTGAACCCTATCCAGCCTTGGGTTTCGGTCCCCTTTTAGCTGGCCTGAGCAGGCGCTCCGTTTCAGTTTCCAATCTCTCGACAAAAGAAGCTGCACCCAGGGGGCGGCCACTGCGCTCGTGCTTCTTCAATAGAGCAAGTTCTTCTTCATCCGTCAGCGCCAGAAACCCCTGCCAGTCAACTACCATGTCCAGCAGTGGCTTTACGGTTACCAACCGATCATCTTTCCCGGCAAGATGGGGAGCAGCGCTGCTCCAGCGGTACTCCCCGGGATTGGCGACCAATCCGGTTGCTACGGGATTCATCTCCACATAACGAGCGGTGGCAAGCAGATATTTTTCATCCATGGGAAACGAAGCAAAGCGCTCCTGCCACAGATGGCCCCTCCATCCTTCCCGGAAGTTGACCCGTCGCGTGTAACGCCGATGTGCTTCGCCGATAGCTCGTGCCAAACCGTCTTCAGTTTCCGGAACGGCAATGAGATGAACATGGTTCGGCATCAGGCAATACGCCCAGATCTGGACATGCAACTTGTCACACCATTCGGCCATCAACTCCAGATACGACTGATAATCCTCGTCGTCAAAAAATGTCTGTTGACGGCGGTTGCCGCGCTGCGTGACGTGGTGCGGAAGTCCCGGAACAATTACTCGTGCGATACGTGCCATGCGGGAATGATATCAGGCACTTAATATCAAAACTGTTCACTTAATATAGTTTTTGTGGTATTCTGTCGAAAATTCGACAGGA
>CAYSWG010000069.1:0-11258 GCA_964434465.1 uncultured Geobacteraceae bacterium | reverse complement strand
GACCAGAGTGCTCTTGCCGCAGCCGACCGGTCCGACGATACCGATCTTCTTGCCCGGTTCGACCACCAGGGAAATATCCCGGAGCAGCGGGCTTGCGCCGTAACCAAAGGAGAGGTTGCGGAACTCGATCCGACCCGCAGTGGTTTCCGGTGCTACCGACTGCTGCGTCTCGACGACTTCCGGCCGGGCATCGAGCACGGCATTGATGCGGGCCATGGAGACAGCGCCCCGCTGGAGCAGATTAATGATCCAGCCCAGCACCACCGTGGGCCAGATCAGCATGGCCAGATATCCCGTAAAGGCGACGAAATCGCCCAGAGTCATGGCCCCGCTGATGACCAGGCTGCCGCCCACGTACAGGACGATCAGCGTACCGATGCCACCCATTGAGGCCATGAAGGGTACGACAATCCCCCGCAGGTTTGCCATCTTCATACTGCTGCCCAAGTAGCGTTCCGCCAGGCGACGAAAGGTTTCGATCTGGAACGCCTCCCGGCAATAGGCTTTGATCACCCCGGCAGCGGCAATACTCTCTTCCGCATGACTGGTCAGGGAAGCCAACTCTTCCTGGGCCCGCTTCGAATGATAAAAGATGCGCCTGCTGACCTGCTTGACCAGGAGGATCATCAGCGGATAGGGCAGCACGGCGCAGAAGGTGAGAAAGGGATTGATCCGGCCCATGAGAGCTATGGCCGCCAGATAGACAATCAGCGTATTGACCACGTTGAGGATGCCGAAGCCGAGCAGCATCCGCACATTGGTCAGATCGTTGGAAAAGCGGGAAAGGAGGTCACCGGTCCGCTCCCGGGAGAAATAGGGCAGGTCCAGGGATACCAGCCGGGCGTAGAGGTCTGCACGAATGCGGTATTCGATACGGCGACCGGCATGGAGCAGGGTCGTGCGGGAGAAAATCCGGATCACGCCATGGATCAGGGCTGCACCGATAATCAGCAGGCCGAAATACGTCGGTGTGTAGGCGCTGCTGCCGGGAAACTGGAGACTCTCCACCGCCAGCTTCAGCAGCCAGGGGATGAGCAGGGCGAAGCCATTGGCGGCGCACAGCAGTACGACGCCAACGGCATAGGTTCCGCGAACGGCCTGCAGGTAGGCTATGAGACGGACATATTCGCTGATGGCCTAGTACCTCATGCGCACCCGGTAGACAACCTTCACTTCCTTGTCCTTGGGCACCGGCACGGAAAACTCCGCAGCAAAGGCATCACCCTTTTTCCAGGGGTGGGATGCGCTCAGCATGGTCCAATCGCCGGGCACCGGCTCCACAACCCGCACCACCACATCCTCCCGCTTGTGGTTGCGCAGGCTGATCTCGAAGGCCGCCTCGTAGGTATCACTGGCAATTTTTTTCCAGTCGGTCTGCCGGCGGCCACCAACCACATCGAAGGCCTCGCCCAGTTTGATCCTGATTTTCTCGTCCCTGGGTGTGTGGTCAATGGCATCCTCGCCCACAAACTGCCGGCTGCCGTCGCCATCCTCCTTGTAGACCCGCACCGTCCCCTTGGGCAGGGGCATGCCCAGATTGTTCGCCGCACGGTTCTCGATTTCCATGAAGACGGACACTTTCTGATTCCGTACCACCTCGCCGACCGTACCGTAGAAATAGTGGCTGGCACCGCTGAAGAGAAACTCCTTTTTCACGGGAATGGCTGCGGCGCGAAACAGGCTGATCTGTTTGCTCTGATTGTTCTTCACCGTTGCCGGACGTTCCAGGGTGTAGAGGTGGTACTCGAAAAAGGATTCCTCACGGAACTGGGGCGCCGCTTCGGCCATTGCCGCTTTCATGAGCATACCCCGCGTCTGGGCCTCGTCTCTGACCCGGTTCACCGTGCCGGCCACCAGTTTCAGCCGGGCATCGCGGTAGGTGGCGCCACTCCGGTTATCGATGGTCACCCAGCCGGCCAGATCGGCACGGCTGTCCCGCTCGTCCAGGGTGAGCACGTAATCGGCCCGCCAGGAAATGCCCGTGGTGAGATAGGTGGCTTCAACAAGGTGCGGCCGGGGCAGGTCACTGTCCACCAGCCAGACCAGGGTCGGCTGGGCAATGAGGCTGTCCGGCACGCCGGGAAAAAGCACCCGCCCCGGATGACCGAAGGTGACGCTGTCGCCGATGCGGTAAATGGGTCCGCCATTGTTGGCCAGTAGTGTCGCCGTTACAACCTCTTCCCGTTCGGTGAAGGAATTTTTCTGATAGAGCTGCACCTCCTTGCCCACATACTTGTCCAGGAGTTTCTGCGGGTTGAGCAGATCGTATTCGTAATTCTGTTCCAGAATCCGCAGACGGTCCGCCGCACCCGGTGCGGCAATGGCAACGCTGGCCGGGATAATACCCGACGCCACATCCATGAAACGAAGCTCGCCCATTCCCCGCGGCAGGGACAGACGGCGCTGGTCCTTGACCAGACCCAGGTTGTCGTTGTAAACGGTCAGGGATACGCTGGTCTGATCAGCAACGGTGGATGCCGTTGGCGTCCTGACGGCGTCAACGGCGCCGGAACTGGCAGGAACAACCGTGTAAAGCAGCGTAACACCACAGACTACTGCCGACAACACTGACCCGACTTTCTTGTGCATGGCAAATCCTCCTTGGCGATGGGCGCGGCACGGCCGACACCATCAGCTATCTTGTTTATAGGGTATCGGCGTGAACCGGTCAAGGCTCCACGCTGGATATACTGCAGCAGAAATCTGTTGCAGGCCGACCGAGCGCCGCACCGCTTTCCCCATTGGACAGGGGCGCCAGGAAAAAAGTTCCCGCAACACCGGGAAAATTAGCGGGCCGCCGGTTAAGTTTTGTGGTATTTGTGCCGATTAGTATACGCTGTAGGGATATTTTCCAAAGCAACTCCTTCTTTCACGAAATTTTCGGGCCAGGACAAGGTACTACGCGGATGCGCAACAACCAGTCACCCTTCGGCACCCATAAGAGTGCGCTCTCAACTGAGCGGCGTGCCGTTACCCTGACCACGCCACGCCGGCCCGCCTGGCGCACGTTACGCGCGCCAGTCATGCTGCTCATCTGCTTCCTTGCTTTGTTCTTCGGTACTGGCCACACTGCCGCCGCCCCGTACGCACCAGTGGGAGAATACCAGGTTAAAGCCGCCTTCATTCTCAACTTTGCCAATTTTGTCGAGTGGCCGCCAGACAGCAACCGCGGGAACCTGGTCATCGCCGTTGTCGGTGAAGCCCCCTTTGCCGGCGCCTTGAACAGCCTGAACGGAAAAACCGTCAAAGGCCGCTCCGTTGTCGTCCGCTACTACGATAACGTCACTGACACCCTGGAGGCCGATATCCTCTACATCAGCCCCTCGGAACGTCCGGCACTGGCCCGGATTCTGAAAACCGTCAAAGGGCGACCGATTCTTACGGTCAGCGACACCAGAGGCTTCATGCGCAGCGGCGTGATGATCAACATGCTGCTGATCCAGAAGCGGATCGGGTTCGAGATCCACAACAAGGCTGCCAACCAGGCGGGACTGCGTCTCAGCTCCCACTTGCTGAAACTGGCACAGGAGGTGGTCGACCCATGAGACAACCCACGTTCCATACCCGGCACCTCTCAAGGATAGACCACTTCCCACGGCGCGCCGGTTGGGCGCTGCTCCTGCTGCTGGCGCTGCTGGTACTGCCGGCAACGGCGCCACGGGCCGAAGACGGCGCATCGGACGGACCACTGCCCGCCGATCTGACCGACATGGCCATCGAACAACTGATGGGCATCGAAGTGGACACGGTCAGCGGCGCCTCCCGCTATGAGCAACCCATCAATGAGGCGCCGGCTTCGGTGACCATTATCACCGCGGACGAAATCAGCTGGTACGGCTACCGGTCCCTGGCTGATATCCTGCAAAGCGTACCCGGTTTTTCCATCATCAATGACCGCAATTACCAGTACGCCGGGGTACGCGGCTTCGGTCTACCCGGGGATTACGGAAACCGCATGCTGATTCTGGTCGATGGCGTCCGGCAGAACGATCCCGTCTACAGCGCCGCCCATCTGGGTTATGACTTTGTCATGGACGTTGACCTCATTGAGCGGGTTGAAGTCATCCGTGGCCCCGGCCACACCCTGTACGGCGCCAATGCCATGCAGGCGGTGGTCAACGTGGTCACAAAGGGCGGCCGGGATCTTTCCGGCGTTGAACTGTCAGCGGACGCCGGCAGTTTTGCCACCTACAAGGGCAGGCTCAGCTATGGCGCCAGAATCAACGGCGACCTGGAACTCCTCCTTTCCGGAACGTTGCTGGACAGCCACGGCCAGGACCTTTACTATAGGGAATTTGCTGCGCCCGACAGTAATTTCGGCTGGGCCCGCAATGCTGACCGTGAATGGTTCGGTAGTGCCTTCCTCAAGCTGGCCTACCGGGACCTGACCCTGACCGGCGCCTATGTGAACCGGGAAAAACGCATCCCCACCGCGCCCTGGGGAACGGTCTTCAACAACCCCGGCACCGAGGCCACTGACCGCAGCATGTTTCTGGATCTGAACTACAACCATGCCTTCGCCGACGGCACGGACCTTATGACCAGAGTCTCCTGGAACAGCAGCCACTACGACGGCAGCTATGTGTACGATTGGGCCGATCCAGGCGACCCGCCACAACTGGTGAACAACGTCGACAAAACACGCAGCACCTGGTTGACCGGCGAGGTCCAGGCCAGTACAATCGTTGCCGAACGGCACCGGCTGATCGGTGGTCTGGAGTTCCGTTCCGTACTGCGCTCTGATCAGAAGAACTACGATATGGCGGTACGTCTCGACGACCGGAGAAGCAGCTGGAATGTGGGCTTCTTCCTCCAGGACGAGTACCAGGTGCTGGACAATCTGATTCTCAACGTCGGCCTGCGCTACGACCACTTCGACACCTTCGGCGGCACCCTGAATCCCCGGGTCGGACTGATTTATACCCCCGTTTCCCGCACCAGCATCAAACTGCTCTACGGCAGCGCTTTCCGGCCGCCCAATGATTATGAGTTGTACTACAACGACAACAGCGCCACCCAGAAAGCCAACCCTGGGCTCAAGGAAGAATCAAGCAGTACCTGCGAACTGATCTTCGAACAGTACCTTGGCAAGAAATTCCGCGGCACCCTGTCCGGCTACTATACCTGGGTCAAGGACCTTATTACCCTGACCAGCGACCCGGTTGATGATCTGCTGGTTTTCAGGAATATTACCAAAGCAGAACTGCGGGGCATTGAATTCACCCTGGACAAAACCTGGGACAACGGCATGCAGGGCACATTCAGCTACTCGTTCCAGGACAGCAAGGACACCACCAGCGGCGAGCGACTCGCCAACAGCGCACGGCACCTGCTCAAAGCCAGGCTGGTACTGCCGCTGGTGACGGACAAGCTCTTCCTCGGCCTGGAAGAACAATACACGGGCAGCAAGCAGATTCTGTCCGGCGGCACAACCGACGGCTACTTCGTCAGCAACCTGACACTCTTTAGCCGAAATCTGCTGCACAATCTGGAACTGTCCGGCAGCATCTATAATCTGTTCAACAGCGGATACGCCGTGCCGGCCGGCGGCGAGCACCGACAGGAAACGATCCGCCAGGACGGCAGAATATTCCGTATCAAAGCGACATGGCGGTTCTGACACACCGACCGCCCGAAGACACTATGCCCTCTGCGACTTTCAAAAATCTGTCCATCAAAAACAAGCTTATCGCTCTGATGCTGCTCACCAGCGGGGTAGCACTGTTCGTTTATTCTCTGACCTTTTTCGTCCATGAACTGATCTCCTTCCGCAGCGACGTGCGCCAGGGACTGGGTGTCATCGCCGACATCATCGCCAAGAACAGCACCGCCGCCATCATCTTCCAGGATCAGGAATCCGCCGCCGACACCTTGGCCGGGTTGAGCGCAAAACCCCATATTCTCGGCGCCTTCATCGTTACCACGGATAACCGGGTCTTTGCCGACTACATCCACCCCGCCATGGCTGCGCGACATCGGCAAAGCCATGCCACGGAATACCCGCAAACCAAGTACACCTGCTTTGAGCTGCTTTACCATGCGGCACGCACCGGCCAACCCGGGCTGAGCGGGTCCGACCTGGGCAAGCACCTGACCCGGATGGCCCGTGAAGCAGAATCCTTCTGGCACTGGCGCAGCGAGCTGGAAATCTTCCGGCCCGTGATCGCCAATGGCCAGACCCTGGGCACCGTGGTCATCCTTGCCGATTCCAGCGAACTGCTGGAGCGGGTCCGCTGGGTGCTGATCGTTATTCCGCTGTTCCTCTGTACCGCCTTCATTGGGGCATTTTTCCTGGCCCGCAAACTACAGGGGGTAATTTCCGCACCGATTCTGCATCTGGCCGCGGTTATGCAGCACGTCAGGGCAGAGCACGATTATTCGATCCAAGTGGAGCGGCAAGGCAGTGATGAAATCGACACGCTGGTCAGCGGCTTCAATGAAATGCTCTGCCAGATCCGGGCCCGGGACGAACAGCTGAAACGCAACAACGAGGAACTGGAAGACAATGTGGCGCTGCGCACCATGGAATTGCGCGACACCAACGAAACCCTGCGCCGCACCATTGACGACCTGCGCAAGGCAAAAGAGGCGGCGGACGCGGCCAACCGCGCCAAGTCCCAGTTCCTGGCCAACATGAGCCATGAAATCCGTACACCCATGAACGGCGTACTCGGCATGACCGAATTGATCCTCGCCAGCGAACTCTCCGACAAACAGCGCAAATATGCCGAATCGGTATACATCTCAGCCGAAGCACTGCTCGGCATCATCAATGATATCCTCGATTTTTCCAAAATCGAGGCAGGCAGGATGGAGCTGGATAACGTACCGTTCAATCTCCATGAAACCGTGCGCACTGTCCTCGATTTGTTTGCCATCAAGGCACAGCGGAACGCGATCACCCTGACTGCCAACTTTGGGCCGGAAGTGCCGATCTGGATACACAGCGACCCGACCAGACTCCGGCAGATTCTTGTCAACCTGGTCGGCAATGCCGTCAAATTCACCGAGCAGGGTGAGATAGCCGTCCAGGTATCCTGGCTCAGCGCACAGGGCAATGATTCGCTGCTCTGCTTCGCGGTGCGCGACACGGGCATCGGCATTCCCGTGGAATCACGGCTGCACATCTTTGACAGCTTCTCCCAGGCAGATGAATCCATGACCAGAAAATATGGCGGCACCGGTCTCGGCCTGGCCATTGTCAAGGAACTTGTCGAATTGATGGGCGGCGGTATCAGTGTCGAGAGCACACCCGGCAAAGGCTCCATTTTCCGTTTCACCATCAGTATCACCAGAGCGGATGAGCCGGTGGCGGCCAGCGACATACAAGCACTGTCCAGTAACGGCAGCAACGGCAGCCATACTCCCGAGGACCGCACCTATCGGGCAACGGTGCTGGTGGCAGAAGACAATGTGATCAACCAGGAAGTCTGCCGGGATATTCTGCAACACCTGGGCTGCCGGGTTGACATTGCCGATAACGGCAAGGTCGCTGTCGAGAAGTTTCTGAACACTGCCTATGATCTGATTTTCATGGATTTCCAGATGCCGGAAATGGATGGCGCCACGGCAACCCGACTCATTCGTGACAACGAACGGGACAGCGACCGCAACACGGTTATCATTGCCCTGACTGCCCGAGCCATGGAAGGTGACCGGGCACTATGCCTGCAAAACGGCATGGATGATTACCTGTCCAAACCCTTCACCATTGAAGCCATGGGCGACGTACTCCGTCGCTGGCTGCCGGAACGGTTCAATCGGGGAAGCACCCTCTAGCACCAGATTCTTCCCCCTGTAGCCCCCGTAAACCTGCGTCAGAACTCTACCCTACGCAAAGGTATTGACAAGAGGCTTCCCCTGGCGGAAAATTTGACGCTCCCGCAGACCATGCTGGTGCCGCTGCGGGACAATTTTTTCGGCGAGGAGTAACAGCTGGTGCATATTCGTTTCGGAACCGATGGCTGGCGGGGCGTTATTGCCCGGGAATTCACGTTTGACAATCTTTCCCTGGTCGCCCAGGCAACCATAGACTACTTTATCGAACAGGGTATGGCGGAGCGAGTCCTGGTCATCGGCTACGACCGACGCTTTCTCTCCCGGCAGTTTGCCGAGCGGACCGCCGAAGTGGCGGCCGGCAACGGCATCCGCGTTCACCTCACGGACAGCGTAACACCAACACCGGCCGTCTCCTGGGCCGTTCACGAGCTGCAAGCCGCTGGCGGCATCATGATTACGGCCAGCCACAACCCGCCCGAATACAATGGCTTCAAAATCAAGGAGTCCTTTGGCGGTTCGGCCCGGCCAAGCACCACCAGGGCCGTGGAAGACGTGGTGGCCCGCAACCTGGCCGCAGGGCGCCCGGTGCAGGCGCTCCCCTTGAACGAAGCCCTGGCCAAAGGCTTGGTGCATTATTATGACGCCGCCGGGGCCTATCGGCAGCAGCTGGCCCGTTATGTGAATCTGGAACGGATTCGAGCCGCCAACCTGGCAGTTGCCGTGGACCCCATGTATGGCACCGGAGTCGGTTACTTCCCGGAACTGCTGCCTGGCACAGTGGAAATCCACAGCGATGCCAATCCCGGCTTCGGTGGCCAACCGCCGGAGCCGACGCCGGAACACCTGGCCGAACTGGCCGCCCTGGTGAAACATGGGGGCTTCAGGGTCGGCCTCGCCTTAGACGGCGACGCCGACCGCATCGGCGCCGTTGATGAACATGGAGAGTTCTTCTCCTCCCACATGATCTTCACCGTCATCCTCCGCCACCTCCTGGAACGGCGCGGCATGCGTGGCGGCGTGGTGAAAACCGTCTCCACCACCCGCATGATTGATCTGCTCAGTGAAAAATTCGGGCTGGAACTGTTTGAAACGCCCATCGGCTTCAAGCACATCTGCGAACTGATGCTGGACAACGATATCCTCATGGGCGGCGAGGAGTCGGGCGGCCTGGGTGTCAAGGGGCATATCCCCGAGCGGGACGGCATCCTGCTGGGGTTGCTCCTGCTGGAAGCCATGGCCCTGTCCGGCAAGGGACTGCGGCAATTACTGAACGAAACCATGGACGAAATCGGCCACTTCTTTTACCGGCGGCTTGATCTGCCCATTGACAACGGCGCCAAGGAACGGCTCGTGGAAACTCTGCGGACCGGCGGCATCCGGGAAATTGCCGACCGTTCCGTTACCCGGGAAAATTTCCGCGACGGCTTCAAATACCTGTTTGCCGATGGCTCCTGGCTGCTGATCCGGCCTTCGGGCACCGAACCGGTGCTTCGGCTCTACAGCGAAGCCGCAAGCAGCGAAACTGTCGAAGAACTGCTCGCCGCCGGCAGGAAGCTGGCGGGTATCTAACGTTGCCCCCCTCTCCCCCTGGGGGAGGGGGGGGGTAAACCATAGAGGAAATTTCAGCATTCATGGCTCACGACAGAATAATCATCAAAGGCGCCTGCGAACACAATCTCAAGTGCATCGACGTGGAAATTCCCCGGGACCAGCTGGTGGTCATCACCGGCATCTCCGGCTCAGGCAAATCAACCCTGGCCTTCGACACCATTTACGCCGAGGGGCAGCGCCGCTACGTGGAATCCCTCTCCGCCTATGCCCGCCAGTTCCTGGAGCAGATGGAAAAGCCGGACGTGGAATCCATCGAGGGTTTATCACCGGCCATCTCCATCGAACAGAAAACCACCAGCAAGAATCCCCGCTCCACGGTGGGTACGGTCACGGAAATCTATGATTACCTGCGGCTCCTCTTCGCCCGGGTCGGCCGGCCCTACTGCTACAGCTGCGGCAAGGAAATCGCCGCACAGACCGTGTCCCAGATGGTTGACCAGATCATGGCCCTGCCGGAGGGTACAAAAATCAGCCTGCTGTCACCCCTCATCCGCGGCCGCAAGGGGGAATACCGGAAGGAGCTGGCCCAGCTGCGCAAGGAGGGTTTTGTCCGGGTGATCATCGATGGCGAGCCCCGGGACCTGGCCGATGACATCGAACTGGACAAGAAGAAGAAACACGACATCGACATCGTCGTCGACCGGCTCATCGTCAAGGACGGCATCCAGCGCCGCCTGGCCGATTCCCTGGAGACGGCCCTGCACCACGGTGAAGGCATTGCCAAGGTGCAGGTGGTCGGTGAAGCCACTGGAGCGCCGGATGAACCACGGGCGCAGCAAGCGCCGCCCCTACTCTTCTCCGAATCCCTGGCCTGCATCGACTGCGGCATCTCCTACCCGGAGATGACACCGCGCATGTTCTCCTTCAATAACCCCTATGGCGCCTGTCCGGACTGCACCGGTCTGGGCACCCGCATGTACTTCGACCCGGAGCTGGTGGTGCCCAACCCGGACCTGTCCCTGCGGGAAGGGGCAATCGCCCCTTGGGAGAAGCGGCTGGCCGGCTGGTTCCACCAGACCCTGGAAGCCCTGGCCAGGGCTTACAAATTCGACATCCGCACCCCTTTCAACAAGCTGTCCGAAGAAGCGCGGCGCATCATCCTCTATGGTTCCGGCCGGGAGAAGGTGGAATTCTGGTGGGAGGAGGACGGTGGCCGCCGTCATACCTACTACAAGGAATTCGAGGGGGTGTTGAACAACCTGGAGCGGCGCTATCGGGAGACCGATTCGGAGCAGGTGCGGGAAGAGCTGGAAAAATACATGAACGTCATGCCCTGCCCCACCTGCGAGGGGGCCAGGCTGAAAAAGGAGGCCCTGTTCATCCGGGTCGGCGACAGGAACATCCGTGAGGTGTCGGCCCTGTCCATCAAGGATGCCCTGCTCTTTTTCGACAGACTGGCCCTCTCGGAAAAGGAAGCGGAAATCGCCCGCCGTATCCTCAAGGAAATCCGGGAACGGCTCCATTTCCTGGTGAACGTGGGGCTGGACTATCTCTCCCTGGATCGCCCCTCGGGCACCCTGTCCGGCGGGGAGGGGCAACGGATCCGCCTGGCCACCCAGATCGGCTCCAGCCTGGTGGGCGTCCTCTACATCCTGGACGAGCCGTCCATCGGCCTGCACCAACGGGACAACGCCCGGCTCCTGGAAACCCTGAAGCACCTGCGGGACATTGGCAATACGGTGCTGGTGGTGGAGCACGACGAGGAAACCATCCTGGAAGCGGACCACGTCATCGACATGGGGCCGGGCGCCGGCATCCATGGCGGCGAGGTGGTTGCCCAGGGGACCCCGGCCGAAGTCATGGCCAATCCCCACTCCCTGACCGGCAAATACCTCTCCGGCGAACTCTCCATCCCGGTGCCCCGGCTG
>CAYSWG010000068.1:0-11375 GCA_964434465.1 uncultured Geobacteraceae bacterium | reverse complement strand
ACCTTCAAGGGCCCAGGCAGCAGATGTCCAACGGCTCTCCAGCGCCAGGGGGATGGCCAGTGTGGCGAAGAGTACGCCCAGCGCCAGAAATGCTTCGGTTATGTCCTTCATGAACCGTTGCTGCTTCCGGATCAAAAGCCAGGCGAGGGGGAGGTAGAATGTCCCTAACGCGACGGCACTCCAGGCCAGGCCGAAGGGGTAGGGCTCCACGAGCAGTGCCTGGAGGGAGAAGGCTGCCATCGGCGTGCCGAACACCAGGGTGCCGTCAAGAAGCCCTTTCAGATCGGGTTCCTGGCGGAGGGCGAACAGTACGGCAACGGCAGTATACAGAAGGAAAAAGAGAATCAGAAAGGGTTCGGTTGATGGAAAATACTCCGGACGATAGGAGCGCAGGCCCCAGGAGAGGCCGATTATGAAGGTGAAGAAAAATCCGACCAGGTTGAGTATGCGCCATGCCCGGAACCAGGCGATCCCTGCTATGGCCAGATTGAGTACCCCGTAATAACTGAACAGGACAACATGGCTGCCGCTGCCGGTTGAGGCGAGAATCGGAGCGAGGAAGCCTCCAGAGGCGCCCAGCAGGGCCAGGTTTCGGGACTCCTGGAGTATCGCGAGTGTTGCGGAAAACGCGGCTATGGCAACAAGCAGCGGAAAGGCCACCATCGCCGGGATCAGTCCATAGAGCCGGAGAGCGGCGAAAGTGGTCACGTAGAGAATGCCGATGCCGCCACCCTGCAAGGCCTGGGCGTATGCCGCACGGTGACCGCGCAAGCGCCAGCCGATGCCGAGAAGAGCAATTCCGGTAAGGGCAGCAGCGCTCAGGCGCAGTTCGATGGGCAGCAGCGCATGGTCTGCGGCGTACTTCACGAGAAAAGAGATGCCGAAGAACAGGATGACCACGCCAATCTTTACCAGAAGACTATCGCCGGAGAAAAAGGTACGAAGAAAACCCGGCAAGCGATGAGCACTGCTGCCCGCTGCTTCCGGACCTGCGTTTTCCCTGTGAACGGCGTGAGCGTAATCACCTTCTCCATCCATACTGTCCCCCACGGCGGTCTGGATTGCACCAGGAAAACGATCCGGTTCCTCTTCCGGTTCCGTGAAGGTGAACCCTTCCTTAGTATCCACAATCTGACTTACTGCATCTGATGGGCGATCTTCCGCCCTTTGGCCTGTCCCGTCGGACCGATCTGCCCGCCGACTGGTGTCGGTTATGGTGCGGAGTTGGGAAAGATCCTTCTCCATACGCGCCAGTTTACTCCGCAGTGTGTGCATGGTATAGAGGCAATAGCCCAGAATTGCACCAAGCAGTGCTCCGGAAGCCTTTGAAAGTACCGTTCCGATGAGGATGCCAAGCAGTATGTAAAGGGCTACCATCGCTGCAGCACCGCTACCGGCAACTGTTTCCGCACTGGAAACTCTTCGAAGGGCCGAACCATGACACCTCTGTGGCGGTTCTGCCCGCATGCACCGGCGGTGCTGTGCGGCAGAACCTTTCGTGCTGGCTGCGACGGGTGGTGCTGATCAGTACCCATTGGCCTTCCCTCCCCGGTAATTACCTGGTTTCTATCAGGAAACCCCCGATGAAACCTACATAAGATCTTTCCAGCCACGATCTCGGAGCTCTTTTTTCAGGGTCTGCATTTCCTGGCGCAGTTTCAGGAATTCTGCGGGGCTGGGCAGTTCCTTGAATCGATAGCGGAGCAGCATGTACTCGCCGTGCAGTTCATTCAGGCGCTGCTCAAGTTCAGCATTGCGGTGGCGCAGCGCTTCGTTTTCCTTCTGTAGTTCGCTGAGTTCTGTCTTCAGCTTTGCATAAACATCCAATTCGACAGGGCTCATGGTAATTTTCCCTCCGGCAGGCTTCGCTTCAGTCCTGCATCATCACTCTAGTCAATGGCATTTTTTTTGTCAAGGTTGCTATATTATTGATAATTGGTAAAATTAAACCTTGCCGGAGGGGCGTCATGCAAGAGGCGCTGTTTTATGTAAAAGGGGATCGGCAGACCGTTTCCTGTGGTCTGTGCCGCTTTAACTGCACCATAGCTGTTGGCCGCCGGGGACGTTGCGGTGTACGGGAGAACCGGGCCGGAGTGCTATATTCATTGGTTTATGGCAAAACGGTGGCCGAGCATGTGGATCCCATCGAAAAGAAACCCCTGTTTCATGTGCTGCCGGGCAGCAGGACCTTATCCATTGCGACGGTTGGCTGCAATTTTCGCTGCCGGCACTGTCAGAATTACGGAATCTCGCAGATTACCGGAGATGGCGCCACCATTACCGGTTCGGATATCTCGCCCCGCAGTCTTGTTGCACGTGCCCTGGCCGCAGGGTGCCAGTCCATTTCCTATACCTACACCGAACCGACGGTTCTTTGAGTTTGCCTACGATACCGCCGTGCTTGCCCATCGGGCGGGACTGAAGAATTTCTTTGTCACCAATGGGTATCTTTCCCGGGAAGCTCTGGCGTTCATCCGTCCCTACCTGGATGGAGCCAACATTGATTTGAAAGGTTTTTCCGAATCATTCTACCGGGAGATTGTTGGTGCTGAACTTGCCCAGGTACTTGATTCCATAATTGAATTCAAGCGTTCCGGCATCTGGATCGAACTGACGACCCTGCTGATTCCCGGGCTAAACGATTCCGATGAAGAGTTGACGGCGCTGGCCCGGTTCATTGCGACCAATGTCGGTTGTGACACCCCTTGGCATGTGAGTCGTTTCCATCCCACCTACCACCTGCTCGAACATCCGCCCACGCCCCTGGCGACCGTGCGCCGCGCGCGGGAGATCGGCCTTGGGGCGGGACTTCACTTTGTTTACGAGGGGAATATTCCCGACGGCGCTGGTGAGACAACCTGTTGCCCAGCGTGCTCCAGGCCGCTGATTGTGCGCGATGGCTACATGATCCGGAGTAATTCATTGCGTCGTGGCGGGTGTCCACACTGTAATTGTTCCGTTCCAGGTTTATGGGAGTAGCGGCGCCGCCGGGATTTCGGATATATCCCCAGCTGCTGTCAGTCACACTACCCGTCATCAAGCGGCAGTTCCCGGATCGCTAACCGGTCAAAAATACGACACAAATCTGTTGCATATTGAAATCATTACCTTTTTTATGATTAAATTTTGAGCGAAGTGTGGATATCGACCCGATATTGCTACGTTGGCGTTTTGCCAACAAGGTTTTCAACAAGTTGCCAACAGCAATTGTTGAGAATGGATTGCAGCGGTAACCAGTGCATGGGTTTCCTTGTCATGGGTGTCAGCGGCTCATAGATATTGCCCCGGCCAGTTGAACGTGCTATAAAATACTTCACTTTTCCCATACGAGGTTTTCTTGAAGGTTTCACTGCTGCGCCGTTTATGGGTGACTTTTTCCGCAAACATAGTCGGACTCTACGCTTCCGTGGTAAATCGTTGCCGTGTCATGGACGACAGCGTTATACCTGATTCCGGCGGTGTCCTTATTGCTGCCAACCATATTTCCGCTTACGACACGATCTTCATTCCCTGGGCTGTAGTACGTAAATTCCCTCTGCAGATGATCTGGGCCCCTGCCAAGGAAGAGCTGTTTGTCAAGCCGTTTCAGCGCTGGCTGTACAGTTCCTGGGGGGCGTTTCCCGTGCGACGTGGCCGTGACGTCCGGGCCGGCAAGACAATTAACGACCTGCTTGCCAGCCAGAAAGTCATGTTGTTTCCCGAAGGGACCCGGAATCGTGATGGCGTGCTCGGCAAGGGTAACAGGGGTGTGGGCAAGATCATTTACGACACACGGCCGACGGTCGTGCCCACTGCGCTTGTCGGTTTGAATCGATGGAAATTTCCGGGATTCGGCCAGGAGGCCCGCATAGTATTCGGTGCCCCCCTGGACTTCAGTGATCTGTATGAGCGGGAAAACTGCAAAGAAACCCACGTTTTGATCGTTGACCGGGTAATGGCCGCCATTGCCGTCCTGCTTGAGCGGGAAGGAGCGCCCCTCCGTTGAAGGTGGAGATCTTTTGTGACGGGGCGTGCAGCGGCAATCCCGGCCCGGGCGGTTTCGGCTGTATTCTCCGTGCGGGCGGCATGGAAAAGGAACTGTCGGGTTCTGAGCGGTTTACCACCAATAATCGCATGGAACTGCTCGGCGCGATCACTGCACTCGAATCTCTCAAGCGCCCGTGCAGAGTGGTCCTCACCAGTGATTCACAGTATCTTGTCAAGGGGATGACTGAGTGGATTTCCGGTTGGCTGAAGCGCGGCTGGAAAAACAGCAAGAGAGAGGACGTGCTCAACAGGGATCTGTGGGAGCGGCTTCTGGTGTTGGCTGCGGTTCATGCTATTGATTGGGTCTGGATTCGCGGCCACAACGGCCATGCGGAGAATGAACGGTGTGATCAGCTTGCCCGCGATGCAATTGCGGCGATGCTTTCCCGGATGGAGTAATACGTATATTGAACCAGTTCATCGTTGAAATGTCGGAAGAAGCTGTCCGGCGAGAGAAGGAAAATGCCCGCCAATTGCGGCGAAGTCGCTGGTGGAGCAATCGTATCGCCCGCGGAGTCTGTCACTATTGCGGCGGGTCGTTTCCCGCAGCATCCCTGACCATGGATCATGTAGTACCGATTATTCGCGGCGGGAAGAGTACTCCGGGTAATGTGGTCCCGGCATGCAAGGAGTGCAACAGCAAGAAGGGGTACCTGCTGCCCTTGGAATGGGAGCACTATCTGGATTCCGTCAGGAGAACAGATACCGATGACTAGGCGGTGCAGGTACAAAGCCGTTATCTATGACTGTGACGGGGTGCTCTTCGAGTCATTCGAAGCCAATTTTGCTTTTTACAGCACCGTTCTTTCCCGCTTCGACATGCCGCCCTTGGACCGGAGCGACAGGGAAACCATGCAGTTGCTCCACACCTATGCCAGCAAGGATGTCCTGGCACATCTTTTCGCCGGCGATATCCGTGAACAGGAAGCACTCAGTTTTGCGGCGAGCATCGACTACCGGGAGCTTCTCCCCCATATGGCCATGGAGCCGGGACTGATCGAGACGCTGGCGGAACTTACTGAGCGGGTCGCCCTTGCCGTATGCACCAATCGCAGCACGTCGGTGGATATGCTCCTGGATCAATTCGGACTGACTCCCTACTTCGGGTTTGTCATGACCGCAGCCAAGGTCAGGAATCCGAAACCCCATCCGGAACCATTGCTGAAAATACTGGGCCATTACCGTATTGCCGGCCATGAGGCGCTGTTTGTGGGAGATTCCGAGCTTGACCAGCAGTCTGCAGCCGCTGCCGGTGTCCCATTCGTTGCCTATAAATCTCCACTTCCCTGTTTGGCCCACATAACTCACCACGCCCAGATTCTTGAGCTGGTCTGATCATCATTCGTGAGCCCGGCATCGACCCGTCGGGTGGACGTTGCGGTAAAGAGAGCATCTCTACCGGATGCTGTAAGGATTTCCTCTATGATTAAAAGCATGACTGGCTACGGTAAAGCAGAGCAATCCCTCGAGCACGGGAAAATTTCTGTGGAAATGCGTTCGGTAAATCATCGTTATGGTGAAATATCCGTCAAGTTGCCCCGGTCATTGATCTGCTTTGAAAATGATGTGCGCAAATGTGTGGCGGCTCGTTTGAAGCGCGGCAAAATCGATGTATTCGTTCAGCTGGATACCCTGGCCGATGATCGGGTTCCCAGGGTTAATCTTCCCGTGGCCCGTGCCTATTATGCGGCATTTACCGCTTTGCGCGATGAACTCGGCTCAACGGATGCTATTCCGCTGGCGCTCATTGCCTCCCAGAAAGACGTGCTTGCCGCTGCCGATGGTGATCAGGATGTGGAGAATCTGCGCGGTGTCCTTTTCGCCACAGTGGAGTCTTCTGTAGCCGCGATTGATGCAATGCGTTGCCGCGAGGGGAAGGAGCTTGCCGATGATTTATTGCGCAGGCGTGACACCCTGTCCCGGCTCATGCACGGAATTGCCCTTCGTGCAGCGCTGGTGCCTGCCGAGTATGCCGAACGGCTAACTGCCCGATTGGCACAGTGTGCCGGCGATGCCCTGATCGACCCGGGGCGTGTAGCCCAGGAAGTGGTACTCCTGGCCGACAAGAGCGACATAACTGAGGAACTGGTCAGGTTCGGTAGCCACCTTGCACAGTTTGACGCGGCGTTTCAGGTCGATGAGCCCGTTGGACGAAAGCTCGATTTTCTCCTCCAGGAGTTGGGTCGGGAGGTCAACACGATCGGCTCCAAGGCCAACGACGGAGAAATAACCGCCCTTGTGGTTGAACTCAAGGCGGAGCTGGAAAAGGTTCGCGAGCAGGTGCAGAACATAGAGTAGCGGTGGTCGAGTGAAATTCGCAAGGAGCGCACATGGAAAGCGGGCAAGGACTCATTTATATTGTTTCAGCACCTTCCGGCGCCGGGAAAACATCATTATGCAATGAGTTAATTGACATTTTCAGGAACTTGCGGCATTCTGTCAGCTACACGACTCGACCGGAACGGCCCGGCGAAGTGCACGGTAAACACTACTATTTTGTCACCCGTAACCAGTTCGACCGCATGGTTGCTGACGGGGAGTTTGCCGAGTGGGCCGAGGTGCACGGCAATTATTACGGCACTGCCGTGCAGACGCTGTCCCACTTCACGTCCCAGGGCATTAACGTGATTCTGGATATTGACTGCCAGGGCGCCCGGCAGTTGAAGCGTCGCTATCCTGAAGCCGTATATATTTTTATCCTGCCTCCCAGTTTCTCCGAACTTCGCAAGCGATTGGAAGGACGAAATTCTGACGCGCCGGACGTTATCGAACGGCGCATGGCCGCTGCGGCAGCCGAGATAGCCGAGTCGGCCTGGTATGATTACCTGGTGGTAAATGATGATTTTTCCATCGCGGTAGAAAAGCTCAAGTCCATTGTCATAGCTGAACAGTGCAGGACCGGTCGGGTTCGTGAAACCGTTACGGGATTTTTTCCCGTCAGTTGATTTTCTATAGTTTTTTGTGGCCGTTACCGGTCCTGAAAGGAGTTTGGAGATATGGCGCGCGTTACGGTAGAAGATTGTCTGCGGCAGGTGGAGAATCGTTTCCTTCTGGTCATGCTGGCTTCGAAGAGAGTCAAGCAGCTCTATAAGGGCTCCAAGCCGCTCATTGAGAACAAGGGCAGTAACAAGAATGTGGTCATTGCCTTGCGGGAAGTCGCCGCACGGAAAGTCCAGTACGAAATGACATCACGAAAAAACAGATAATCCCACGCAGCGAACGAGGGGGCGGGGCCGGGAGGCGCCGCCCTTCTTCATGGTGCTCCTTTCTTTCCATAGGTGCTTTCTGAATCTTCCGTCGCATCCGGTCACCCGTTATGATCAGGCTCAACGATATTCTTGAAAAAGTGGTTTCCTATAATCCCGGTGCCGATCTGGATGTGATCAGGAAAGCCTATGTATTTTCAGCCAAGGTGCATCAGGGACAGATGCGTCTTTCCGGGGAGCCCTACCTGGTCCATCCCATGGAGGTTGCCGCTATTCTTGCCGACCTCAAGCTGGATGTGCCCACGGTTGTTACCGGACTGCTCCATGATGCCCTGGAAGACACGCTGACCACCTACGATCAACTCGTCAGTATCTTCGGCGAGGAGGTCGCCAACCTGGTTGATGGTGTCACGAAGATCAGCAAGATCTATTTCAAGACCAAGGAAGAGAGTCAGGCGGAGAATTTCCGGAAGATGCTTCTGGCCATGGCCAACGACATTCGCGTAATTCTCGTCAAACTGGCTGACCGCCTCCATAACATGCGCACCCTGCAGCATCAACCCGAAGCCAAACAGCGCACTATTGCCAGGGAAACGCTGGAGATCTACGCACCCATGGCCAATCGTCTGGGGATTTCCTGGATTAAGAGCGACCTGGAGGATCTGTCGTTTCGCTACATAAATCCGCAACTCTATTACGATCTGGCGTCCAAGGTCGACATGAGGAAAAAGGAGCGCGAGAGTTATGTGGCAGAAGTCATGGGCATCATCGTTGATAAGCTCAAGGAAACGGGTATCGAGGGGGAGGTTTCCGGTCGCAGTAAGCACTTGTACTCCATCCACAGCAAGATGGAGAGCCGAAATGTGGATATCGATGAAATTTATGACCTGATCGCCATACGCATCCTGGTAAGCGATATCCGCTCCTGCTACGAAGTGCTCGGTATTATTCACTCCACCTGGAAGCCAATACCCGGGCGCTTCAAAGACTACATAGCCATGCCGAAGAGCAACATGTACCAGTCGCTGCACACAACCGTGATCGGCCCCTTCGGCGAACGTATGGAGGTGCAGATCCGCACGACGGAAATGCACCGCGTTGCCGAGGCGGGTATTGCCGCCCACTGGAAGTACAAGGAAGGGAAGGGATATGATGAACGGGATGTGAAGCGTTTCGCTTGGCTGCGCCAGTTGCTGGAATGGCAGCAGGAGTTGCAGGATTCAAAGGAGTTCATGAATACGGTCAAGGTGGAACTGTTTCCCGAGGAGGTCTACGTCTTCACGCCGAAGGGAGATGTGAAAGGCTTCCCCAAGGGGGCGACACCCATTGATTTTGCGTACAGTGTTCATACGGACGTGGGACACCGCTGTGTCGGCGCCAAGGTGAACGGCAAGCTTGTGCCCCTGAAATACGAGATGAAGACCGGTGATATCATCGAAGTCGTCACGTCACCCCATCACACGCCCAGCAAGGATTGGCTGAAGATAGTCAAAAGCACTCGCGCCCGGAACAAGATCAGGGCCTGGATCAAGACTGAAGAGCGCAAGCGCAGCATTGTGTTGGGCCGGGAATTCAGTGAAAAAGAATTCCGCCGGTATAGCCTGAATTTTGGTAAGCTGCAGAAGAGCGGTGAGTTGAAGCGGGTTGCCGTGGAATTCGGCTTTGTCGGGGAAGAGGATCTGCTGGCCGCAGTGGGCTACGGCAAGCTGTCCTGTAACCAGATTCTTGGCAAGCTGCTTTCCGAAGAGAAGCTCGCTGAGACGAGAGAGCATAAAGAGTCTCGTATTTCCAAGGCACTCGGCAAGTTGACCAAGAAGTCTTCAAGCGCGATTCAGATCAATGGTGTTGATGATGTGCTGGTCAGATTCGGCAAGTGCTGCAACCCGGTGCCCGGCGATGAGATCGTCGGCTTTATAACCCGTGGCCGTGGCGTTACCGTACATACTGCAGACTGTTCCTTCGCCAGGGAGAGTGATCCGGACCGTCGCGTCAGTGTAACCTGGAACAGTACGAAGAAGACAGCGCTGCCGGTGAAAATAAGGGTCAGTTGTCACGACCAGAAGGGCATCCTTGCCAGTATTGCCCAGGTAATTGCCAACTGTGAAGCAAACATCTCCAGTGCATCGGTACAGAGTACCGTTGACAAAAAAGGGATAAATCTTTTCGAGATTGATGTGGTCGATCTGGATCA
The DNA here is from genome assembly GCA_964434465.1 of uncultured Geobacteraceae bacterium. Lineage (GTDB taxonomy): Bacteria > Desulfobacterota > Desulfuromonadia > Geobacterales > Geobacteraceae > RPRC01. The sequence continues at coordinate 1,952 of CAYSWG010000068.1, read as the reverse complement.
TCTTACCAAGGTTATGAACAGCATCATGAAGGTCAAGGGTGTGATCAAGGTTGAACGTTTGAAGAGTTAGAAGAACATGTTTGCAGAGGGTGCTATTGAGCCTAGGATATGATGGGGGTATGTGATGTCTGCTGTTTTGGAAACCGACAGGGCGCCAAGGGCAATCGGTCCTTATTCACAGGGTATTTCTGCCGGGGGATTTTTGTTTCTTTCCGGCCAGATTGCCCTTGACCCGCAGTCAGGGGCATTACGGGGCGGCGATGCTGCGGCACAGACCGAACAGGTCATGGCAAATATCGTGTCACTGCTGGAGGCTGCTGGTCTCGATTGCAGAAATGTCATCAAGACAACCATATACCTGGTGGATCTTGCAGATTTCTCCGTCGTGAATGATATTTATGGCCGGTGGTTTCCCGTCAATCCTCCAGCCAGGTCGACCGTTGCGGTGCGTGCCCTGCCCCGGGGTGCCCTGGTGGAGATTGAAGCGGTTGCCTGGCAGGGAGCATAAAAAAACAGCCGCGTTCACGACAACGCGACTGTTTTTGTGAGTGGAACCAATGCCGGCCATCGGGCAGGCAACTCTTTTTGCAACAGGAGTCTGCTAGAGAGCTTTGGTTACGTGTCCGGAGCGGATGCAGCGGGTGCAGACCTTGATGGTTGAAACGGTACCGTTACGCAGCGCCTTGACTTTCTGGAGATTCGGGTACCAGGTTCTGGGGGTTTTGTTATTGGCATGGCTCACGTTATTGCCAAAGCTGGGACCTTTTCCACAAATTGCACAGATCTTGGACATCTTTACGTTCCTCCTTCGTTGACTGAAGCTTTTGTCTATAGCAGATGGCAGTGCCGTTTGCAAGTAATTTTTCCGGCGCGCATCATCCGCGCCCTAACCTGACGAGTGTAGGATCCGCCCATGTCATATGTTAAAGGGTTTCTGGTTTTTACGGTGCTGCTGACCTGTCTTGCTGCGATGCTTTTTGGTAATTTTGTCTACACCGCTTTTTCTCTGCGTCCGCGTGACGTGACTACAGATGCAATCATTGTCCTTACCGGGGGCCGTGGCCGGGTTGAAGAGGGTATACGTCTTTTTCGTGAACGGCGCGGCAGTTGGCTGTTTCTGGTCGGAGTTGACCCGTCGGTCCGGAAAAATGAATTGCTTCAGGTGCATGGGACCATAGGGGACGCGGACCACCTGCTTTTGGAGCAGTTGTCACGCAATACTCTGGAAAATGCCATTTACAGTCGCGACCTGGTCCTCAGGCACAAAATCAGGTCCGTCTCTCTTATCACGTCCCGTTATCACATGAACAGAGCTCTGCTGATCTTCAGGTCTGTTCTGCCGAAGGATATTGCCGTGTACCCCATTCCCGTGGACAGCAGGAACCTGAAGGTGCGCTGGTGGTCCCACGGCGGCAGTGTCCGGCTGCTATTCGGCGAATTCTACAAGTATTGCCTGTTCAGGGTATTCTTCCTGTTTGCCCCGGGGGAACTGAGGGCAGTCAACGGCGGTCGCTGAAAGGGTCATCCTTCACCTTTTTCCTCGATCCTCGGGAACAGGGGTTCTGCCTTGGTGATAGTGGTACCTGCCTGCAGTCCCCCCCAGGCAATTCCTGCTTCTGAAATGGGTTTGTCCCAGCCCAGATACTGTAAGCCTTTTGCGGAGGTGCCCGGCATGAAGGGTGACAGGAGATGAAAGACGATCCGCTGTGACTCGAGGATGCAGTACAGTACCGTGGCGAGACGACCGTGGAGCGCCGGGTCTTTGGCCAGGGCCCAGGGGGCCGTTTCGTCGATATATTTGTTGCCCGCTGAAATGACTTCCCAGATTACCTGGAGTGCCTTGCTGAATGCCAGGTCGTCCATGCAGTTGTCCAGTTGTCCGGAGAGCGCCTCGGTTTTTGCACGATAGGCGCGGTCTGTTTCGCTCAATTCCTGGGGCGGCTGGACGATTC
>CAYSWG010000067.1:0-11537 GCA_964434465.1 uncultured Geobacteraceae bacterium | reverse complement strand
CGCTCAAGGAACTGCTCGGCCTGCGGGACGAAATGCTCCATGATCCGGGAAATGTCCTGCGATGCTGAGTGAAAGGTGTTTTTTCCCGGTTCTGCTATACACTTACCGGGTAACGATGCTTCGCGGCAGGAAATATCAACGGGACAGGGAGGTAGTGTATGGGTAAGCGGATGCAGTTAATGCTGGTTTGCCTGGCAACAGTGCAGATGTCCAGTGGCTGTGCAATCACCACGGTACCTGGCTCGGGCGATACCTTGTCAGGAACGGCATGGGTTTTGACCGATCTGCCCGGTCAGGACGAGGTGCGTGACCGGCCGTTGACCACCATGCAGTTTGCAGGGGGACGGATACAGGGCTCCGACGGCTGTAACCGCTACTCGGTTTCGTACATGGCGACGGAGCGTGAGTTGCTGGTGGGGTCTGACATGGCAACGACAAAAATGATGTGCCCGGCAGCGGTCATGAAGCAGGCGACGGCATTCAGAAATGTCCTGGCAGCGGCCAGAACATTCATGAAGGAGGGGCGGCGCCTGATTCTGGTTGACGGTCGTGACCGGGATCTGGCGGTGTTCCGGGTAGAGGGCGACCGGCTGGCGGATCTGCCATCCCGGGACCTGCTGCTCTGCGGCAACCGGGAGGTTGTTATTGAATATCGTCACGATACGCTTGTTCTGTCGATCGGCAGGGAAACCTTCCTCATGCGTCCGGTACGGTCCGCATCCGGGTCGAAATACGTGGCGGACAATGATCCGAAGACGACCTTCTGGTCAAAGGGTGATCGGGCGCAGCTGGTGGTGAAGGGGCAGTCTTTGCCCGAATGCACCAGGGCTTCAGTCTGGCGGTTGCCGCACGGGCGCTGAACCCGGTCGGGAGTATCCGTGAAGGGTCTTGCAGAGCATATTGCCATGTGGCATACCCTGCTAACATGAAAAAGGAGTGGGGTAGAATGACAGCTGATGTAGATGGATTGCCGGTCATCGTTGCCATGGGCGACAGCCTGACCGTCGGCTATGGTGTTGCGGAAGCTGATGCCTATCCTGCCCGACTGGAGCGGAAGCTGCGGGAGGCCGGTCATTCCTGCCGGGTGTTGAATGCCGGGGTCAATGGCGAGAAGAGCGGCGAGGCGCTGTCCCGCCTCCCGCAGGTGCTGGCCATGGAGCCGGAGGTGCTGATCCTGCAGACCGGAACCAATGACGGCCTGCGCGGTGTTCCCCCCGAGGAGATGCACCGCAACATCGCCGACATTGTCCGAACGCTGCAGGAGCGTGGCGTACGTGTGGTCCTGGCCGGCATGCGCAATCTGAAGCAGCGCACGGGAGACTACGACGAAGCCTTTGCCCGGGTCTATCCGGCGGTGGCGGAACGCTTCGGGGTGATTCTGATTCCCGAGTTTCTCACCGGTGTTGCCGGCCAGCCGGGGTTGAACCGGGCTGACGGCATTCATCCAACCGGGGAAGGCTACCGGCTGGTGGTGGAGACGGTGTTCCCCTACGTCGTGCAGGTGCTGGATGGGTTGCGGTAGCAGGGCTAGGCAGGGGAGGTGCTGTTGGGTTTTGTCAGAGGGGCTTGACCCGACTGCGGCCGAGGCGCTTCATGAGTTTCCAGAGGGGGCCCTTGACGGGGAACTGGCGCAGGGCGGCCAGCATGGCGTCGCTCATGTTGATTTCCAGGCCGGGTACCACCCAGTTGGTCCGCTGCATGGCTTCGCGGGTGACCAGGTCGCAGAGCCGGTCGCCCAGCTGGGGTGAGATGTAGAACACCGGCTCCAGAAGATTGCTGTCCGGAGCGATGAAGCCTTCCGCCACGGCACGGCTGTAGAGGGCAGTGCCCGGGAAGATGCGGATGCCGGTCATGCCGATTACTGCCGTGGCGTTGAGCTCATCCATGAGCTGGAAGCTTTCCAGGACGGTTGCTTCGCTTTCCCCCGGCCCGCCGAAGAGGATGTAGTGGGCGAAGTCAATGCCGCTTTCACGGCAGAGGGTCGATGCACTGCGGATGTCTTCAGGAGTGAAGGACTTGCCCAGGTTGGCCAGCATGGCGGCCGAACCGGAGTCGCTGCCGAATTCCATGGCGTCGCAGCTGGCCTGGACCATGAGCCGCACCAGGTCCGGGGTGATGAAGCCGGGGTTGATGAAGGCCGACCATGTGACCGGCAGACCGGCAGCGCTCATCGCCCGGCAGAGTTCAGCGGCAAAGTCCACGGGATAGTTGAAGATGTCGTCGACAAAATAGAGATATTCGGTTCCGTGGTTCTCCACCAGGTCCCGGATTTCTGCAAGGATTGAAGGAATCTCCCGTAGCCGCATCCGGCTCCCTTCCAGGAGCGGATAGGTGCAGTAGATGCAGGCAAACGGACATCCTCGCTTGGTCTGCAGATTGGCCATGCCGCCCAGCCGGTTGTACTGTGCCACCTGGAACAGGGTCCGGTCCGGGGTGCCGATGGTCGCCGCCGGTTCCGGCGGCAGAAAGGCGACTGCCCCGCGGACCAGTACGCCGGGCAGCGCCACGGGCGAGCGCCCCGTTGCCAGACAGTCCAGCAGTTGCGGCAGCACCAGCTCCCCTTCACCTACTACACCATAGTCACCGTCAAGAAATTCCAATAGGTGCAGCGGCATCAGGGAAAAACCGGACCCGCCGAGAATCACCGCCCCCCTGCCGCGGCACAGGGCAACGATGGTCTGTAACCCTGCCAGATAGGAGCTGCCTCCCGGATAGGTGACATTATCAATATTTCTGATGGAGATGATGATCGCGTCAGGCGGGTTATCGGCCAAGGCCGTGGTCAGGGCGGCTTCCGGTTCCAGGTTGAAGCACAGGTCCACTGCGCGCAGGGTGTGCCCTGCCGCCTTGAGGGGACCTGCCAGATAGGCGAGACCTAGGGGGAACACCGGATAGGGGCTCGTTTCCCGGTTGGCGGAGACCAGCAGGATTTCCATCAGACCTCCAGGTAGGCGAGCATCCGCTGGATTCGTTCGGCAATGACCGGCGGTGCCGTGTACTGAAGCACCCCGTGCAGGTCGGTGAGCACGAGGACCGTCCGTCCCGAGGCGCGCAGGTCGCCGGCCGGTCCCCGGATCCTGCTGACGAATTCCAGGGTGGCCGTTTCCGTGCGCCGGACCGAGGTGAGAACCAGCAATTCCTCGTTGAAACGGGATGGTCGCCGGTATTTCAACTCCAACTCCACCACGGGAGCCAGGTAGCCCAAAGCGGTCACCTGGTCGGCATCCAGATCAAACAGGCCGGCCAGCTCATTGCGGCCCACTTCCAGCCAGGAAACGTAATGACCGTGCCAGGCCACCTGGTAGGCATCCACCTCGTTGAATCTGACCTTGATGCGGCTTTCATGGTAGTTCATGGCAGCCTCACCGTCTCACTGTCAATCCAGCGGTTATATTTCTTCAGGGCATCACCGACACCCACTTCAATAAATCTCGTCATACCGGCGGCGCGCAGCGCCAGGTAGGTTTTCTCCCAGTGCACGGGTCGGAGCAGTTCATCCAGGAGGAACGGGGCAATGTCCTCGGCAGCTAGGAAGTCCTGGTCGATGTGGTTCATGAGCGGGATACGTGGCCGGGCAAAACGATAGTCGCCGATGATCTCCCGCAGACAATCTGCTGCGGCTGCCATGAGCGGCGTATGGAGTGGCGCGTCGCAGGGGAATACCTTCGCGGAGAAGGCACCACTCTGCAGCGCTTCAGTAACGGCCTCTTCCATGGCGGCCCGCTCTCCTGACAGGAGGAAGTGCCGGGAGGTATTGTGATTGGCCAGATAGACGCCGTTGTTTTCGGCAATGGCCAGGAGCGGTTCCAGGGGCAGGCCGACCATGCAGCCCAGGGCATAGCTGCCCTGTTCAGCCATGCGTGCCATGCAGCGGCCGATGCGGCAGGTCAGCTCCAGGGCATCACCATCACCGATGGCGCCACAGGCAGCCAAGGCGGGATAAATTCCCATGCTGTGTTCGGCAATCACGGTCGGTCGTATGGTCTGTTGGCACTGCAGGTGGTTATGGTAGAGACTCATTGCAGCGCCATACACCTGCAGGGCGACACTTTCCGAAGCGGCTGTAACATGCCAGGCGAGGCTGCGGAGCTCCAGGCCGGTGCGTGCGAGGGTCAGGTCGGCAATCTGCTGAACGTGGTGATCATCGGGTATGTGGGGTGCGGCAGCCAAGGGCTGGCCCGGGAACATGCAACAGATCATGGTATGGATAAACTCCGGAACATGGGGATAGTAGTTCTGGTGTACTAACGAGCCTGGCAGCGCGGCACGGTTTTGCGGAGAGCGCTGCGGAAGCCGAAATTCATCGGTGCAAAGACCTGAACCGAGCGATGGACTTTGCAGATGCGCCGGTACATGGAGCCCAGTGAGTAGAAGGAGCGGTTGAGCCGGTCATGGCCGGCCTGCAACGCTTCAGCGCTCATACCCATGGGCCGGAAGGTAACGTGACCCATGTCATAGTCTTCCCAGTCGTTGCTGATGATTCTCCCCTCCGCCCCCAGGCGGGCGCGGACCGCCGTGCCCGGGAAGGGGGTGAGGATGGGAAAGATGGCTGCTTCCAAGCGGGCCGTTTCGCAAAAATTGAGAATCTGGTCGAACACTGCCGGGGTGTCGCCATCGTAGCCCAGGACAAAGGAGCCAAGAATGCCGATGCCGTTGTCCCGGAAGGCCTGGGCGTCGGCCAGGTAGCTGGCGGCGCGGTTGGTGACCTTGCCCATGGCGGTCAGGGACGCTTCGTTCAGCGATTCGAAGCCGACGAACAGGCCGAAGCAACCCGACCGCCCGGCAGCCTGGAGCAGTTCAGGGTCATGGGCCAGGTCGATGGGGGCATGGGACAGCCACTTGCAGCCCATGCCGGCCATGCCGGCAAACAGTTCCAGGGCGTAACGGCGATCACCAACCAGATTGTCGTCCACGAAAAAGACGAAGGAGTTTTTCCTGCGGAGCACTTCCAGTTCGGCCAGCACGGCGGCAACCGGCCGTTTCCGGTAGTTCCGGCCGTAAAAGGCGGTGACGGAGCAGAACTCGCAGTCGAAGGGACAGCCGCGGGTTGTCTGGATGGTGTTGGTGAACAGGTAGCGTTTGCCGGTGAAGATTTCCCGCCGGGCTGGAGGAATCGCATCCATGGCCAGGAGCCCGTCGGTCTGATACCGGCGTTCCAGGGCACCCCGGGCGCAATCGGCCAGCAACCGTGGCCAGACCGTTTCCCCTTCGCCGATGACCACGGCGTCCACATGGGCCAACGCCTCGTCCGGCAGGTTGCTGGCGTGGAAACCGCCCATGACCACCGGGATGCCCCTGGCGCGGAAGGCAGCAGCAATGCCATAGGCGCGGGGCGCCTGGGGGGTCATGGCGGAGATGGCCACCAGATCGGCGTGAACGGTGCAATCGATCGTCTCGATGTTCTCGTCCACCAGGCTCACCTGCCACTCGGCCGGAGTGACGGCGGCCAAGGCGGCCAGGGAGAGGGACGGGAACTTGAAGCCCAGTTCACCCCACAGTCTGCCCTTTGGCCAGCCGGGTGCGACCAGCAGCAGATTCACCTGCGCTGTTCCGCGATATACTGGGCCATGCTCCGTACCGACTGGAACACCACCGTGCCCGTCTCTGCGTCGGGGACGATAACGCCGAAGTCTTTTTCCATGGCCACCACCAGTTGCAGGGCGTCAATGGAGTCCAGACCGAGCCCGTCGCCGAACAGGGGTGCATCCGTATCGATTTCTTCCGGCGACATGCCGTCGATGCGCAGGCTGTCGATGATCAACTGTTTCACTTGGGTAATCAATGCTTCAGACATGGTTTATCCTTTTCCTGGCCCGGTTCCGTTGCCCAGTAATCGAAAAAATTGTACCACTGGTCCGGATAGGTCCTGATGTAGCGTTCAAACATCCGTAAAATCTGTTCTGTTCCCGCGCGAATGGCTTCCTTATTGGCGCTGTGCCGACCCGAGAAATGGATCGGCTCTTCCATGATGGTGGCATACTGCCGTCCTTCCAGGGGGACAAAGACCGGAAAGACCGGTGCCCCGCTGGCCATGGCCAGATAGGCGGCGCCCAGGGGGATCTCCGCCGGTCGGCCGAAATAGTCCATGGTTGCCGTATGGGATGAGCCGTCCCGGTCGCCGAGCAGGGCCAGTATCTCGTTGCGGCGCAAGGCATTGACCGCTTCGATGATCGCCAGGGGTGAGGTGTCATTGCGGTCAACATAGATGAAGCCGATTCCGCGCTCACTCCTGACCCGTTCCCGCAACTCGTTGACCCGTTCTTCCGGTTCCCGAAAGGTAAGGACATTGATTTTGTAGCCCAAGTCAGCCAGACCCAGGCCACCCAGTTCCCAGTTGCCCAAGTGGGGCGAAATGAGAATCGCACCGTTGCCCTGGGCCAGGGCGGCGTCCAGATGCTCCCGACCGATCCGGCGGCCGATGAGGCTGAACAGCTTGTCGCCGCGCAGGCGGATCATCAGCATGACATCGGTCCAGTTTAGGGAAAACTTGTAGAAGGTGGCGATCACCAGCCGTTCCACATCCTGGCGGCCGGTGATGATCCGCAGGTTCTTGCGGATGATGCGTCGTTTCCCGCCCAGGAGCAGATAGAAAAACCCGCCGGCCAGCGCGGCACAGGGTGGAAACAGCAGGCGCGGTACCAGCAGGGTCAACAGATTGATGAAGAACAGACTGACACTGTTATAGAGGTTCACGGACAGGCGCTCACCGGGTTTTTTCCGCGCAGCAGCGCGTGTCTTCGTTACCGGGTGCCCCGCGGAACTCCTTGTCCCAGGCCGGGTCGGCAAGGGCAGCGTAATCGGTGGCGTAACAATCCATCTTCCCGGCAAGACCGGTAAAGAGCTCCTCGGCGCCCCGGTGGGTGGCGTAGGTTCCCGGTGTTGCAAATATATCCCGGCCCACCTCGGGATGGTCGATGAGCATGCAGGGGCGAAGCAGATTGTCGTGGCCGCCCTGCCGCTCCCGGATCAGCCGGAACAGGGGCGAGCGGAGCGCCTCCTTCAGGCTGGTGCGGCGGATATTGTCCACTGCGAAATGACAGAAAACGCACGGTTCGATATCGCCGTTGGCGTTGATGTGGAAATATTTGCGGCCGCCGGCTATGCAGCCGCTGATGATCGGTCCGTCATTCCAGAAGTCAACGATGATCATCGGCTTCGCGGCGCGGAAATCAATGGTGCGCCGCCGCATCTGATCCCGCTGCTCGGGGCTGGGCATCAGGGTCAGGTCCGGCTCCCGGCCGACCGGCACATAGGAGAAGAGCCAGAGGGCCGAGCAGCCCTTGGCAATCAGCATGTCCATATAGGCGTCGCTGGTAATGATGTCGGTGTTCCTGCTGGTCTGGGTGAAGGAGCCGCAGAAGGACAGGCCTGCTTCCCGCAGCAGGTCCATGGCGTGCATCACTGTTCTGAAGTGGCCGGGGCCGCGTCGCTCGTCGGTTTCCCGTTCGTAGCCCTCCAGGGAAAAGGCCGGCATGACGTTGCCCACGTCGATCAGCTTTGCCACCTGTTGTGCATCGATCAGGCCGCCATGGGTGAATACGAGAAACGCCATGTCGCTGTGTTTTGCGAAAATATCAAAGATGTCGTCCCGGAAAAACGGCTCGCCGCCGGAGATTACCGCAAAGTAGACACCCATCTCCTTCATCTGGTTGAGAATGGAGTCAATCTCATCCCGGGAAAGCTCCAGTGATTTGTCGTAGTCACCGGCGTAACAGCCGTAGCAGGACAGATTGCAGCGCATGGTCGGGCTGATCACCACGGTCGAGGGTGGGTAGTAGCCCTCCTTTTCCAGCCACTCCTTGCGCTTGTTGGTGCCGGACAGAAGGTGGTTGACGGCCAGATTGGTGATCCACTTGCGCCGCTGGTTGGGATGCAGATCGCGGAGGATCCTGCGGGGGAATTCCATGCTCGGGTGATTGTCGCGGATCAACTGGCGAATCCAGCGGATCCGCTCCCGGTAATAGTCCTTCTTCGGGATCAACTCCATGAGGTAGGTCATCCGCACCAGGTTTTCGTTGGAAGCGCTGGTGGCCATGGCTAGGAGCAGGGAGATGATCTTTTCCGTAGAGTAATTTTTCAGGCTCTGCAACATGCTCGGTAATCCTCGATCCTCAGCGGTGCTTGAGGAAGGTCATGCAGATATTCCAGGTGTCGCGCACCGGGCGGAAATGGCTGGTGGCGCGACCGTCGGCCACCCGGGCCGCAATCGGTATGCTGTCGATGGTGAAACCGCCCCGCCAGGCTTTCATGAGGATCTCCATTTCCAGGTTGTAGCCTTCGGCGGTCAGGGTCACGCTGCGCAGCAGGCGCGCCGAATAATACCGGAAACCGGACTGGCTGTCGGTTATGGTAAAGCCGGTTTTCTTGCACATGCACCAGACGCCGAACCGGTTCCAGGAGTTGCGCAGCCCGGCCATCTCCCGGAACTGGGCGGCCCGGGAGGCAATGAGAATGTCCGTACCTGCCGCTTTTGCCGCCGCGATCAGACCGGGAATGGCGGTCGGGTCGTGCTGCCCGTCGGAATCGATGGTGACAACACCGCAGTAGCCCTGTGCGAGGGCCCAGGCGAAACCGCTGCGCAGTGCCGCACCTTTGCCCCGGTTGCTCGGATGTCTGATGACCGGTACCGGCAGATTGGCAATGTACTCGGCAGTACCGTCCGTGGAACCGTCGTCAACAACCAGCAGCGGCAGGCCGCAGGCAAGGGTTTCTTCCACCACCGGGACGATGGTCTGTACGGCATCAAACGCCGGGATAATTATGCAGGTTGACACGATGCCGCCATCTTTTCCAGGGTGGTAAACTGAAAACGCTCCAACAGCCAGCGCAGGCGATGTTCGACGCTGACCCGTGGTCCGTATGCGGCGAAACTCTGCAGTGGTGAAAAATCAAGCCGGGGCCCTTGGGGATCAACTTCCCGCGGGTGCAGGTAAACCACTGCACCGCTGCCCTTGCGATTGTAATACCGGATGGTTGTGCCGATCAACCATGCCGGGAAGAAGCGAAAGCCCCAACCGCCGCCCGTCGGCAGGTTACAGCCAGGCCATGGTGTCACCATGGGCGGAATTTCAATGATCGTTCCCCTTGCGGTCCTGATGCTGAACGGCATGAGCGGGCCGGTTCTATTGCCGACCAGGGGGAGCGGGCTCATGCTCGAATCATAGCGGTAACCTTCTTCCTGGAGTATGGTAAATGCCCAGGAGTCTGCTTGGCGCAACGACCACTGCGGTGCCCGGTAGCCGACCGGCCTGCGGCCCCACTGCCGTTGGATGATGGTTGCGGTGCGTTGCAGTTCATCCCGGAAGCCGGTCGCGCCCAGCTTATGCACCAGACGGTGCGAGTAGCCGTGGGAGGCTATCTCGTGGCCGCCGGCGGCAATGCGCGGAATCAGCTCCGGTTCGGCATCGGCCACGGCGCCCAGGACGAAAAACGTTGCCTGGACCTGGTGCTCGGCCAGCAAACGGAGCAGTGTTGCCACATTGCGCAGCACGCGGCCCTGGCCGGGTGGTGCCGGAGGAGGGTCGCCATCCCAGCCGCAGATATGGAACCAGTCCTCAACGTCAATGGTTATGGCGTTTTTCACCAGGTGTTCAGAGTCTTTCTTGGTCAAGATTCAAAACGGTTACGCTACACTATTTGCCAATTCAAGTCAATGTCGGCAGCGGAAAGCGGTTCGTTGTGGCAATAGTTTTTTATTGACGGCCGTACCAAATTCCACGTACCCTGCTAACGAAATAACTGGTCCTTCGCGGATCGTACTACTTACGCAGGAAATGAAAGGTATCAGACAATGGCACAGGCAAAACAAGGCGACAAAGTAACAATTAACTATACCGGAACTCTTGAGGACGGCACGGTTTTCGACTCCACCCAGGAGCATGATGCCTGCGAATCAGACCAGGAACATGCTGCATGTGAATCCGAGTCATGTGGCTGTGGCGGTCCCCGGGAAATCACCATCGGCTCCGGCGAATTCCTGCCGGTTATTGAAGAGGCCCTGGTGGGTATGACCCCCGGCGAGAAGAAGCAGGTTACCATTGCCGCCGAAGATGCCTTCGGTGAGTATGATGTTGAGCGGGTTTTCACTGTGCCGCGTGGCGATCTGCCCGAAGACATGAGCCCGGAAGTGGGCGATGAACTGGTGCTGGTCAACGAGGAAGATGAAGAGCTGGGTGTTGTGGTCGTTGAGGTTACCGATGAAGAGGTTACCTTTGATGCCAACCATCCCCTGGCCGGCGAAGATGTGACCTACGATGTGGAGTTGGTGGCAATCCTCTAGGACCCTGTTGAAAAACTACTGCGGAGGCCGTCTGCGGTGTTGCCCGGTGCCCGCACCCTCGCCTATCTTTGTGATATGTCTCGGGTGCTGCGCTCCGTGCGCCGTGCATCCGACCTTCCCCGTAACGTCTTTCAACAGCTGTCAAGGCATGCTCCCTGTTCAGGGAAAAGCGGGAAAGCACAACCCGGTGTGACATGATCACGCCGGGTTGTGCTGCTTCAAGGGGGGGTCACGGAAAAACCGACGCAAAGGTCTGCTGATAGATGCGTTCCGCCGCGGCATTAAAGGCGACAAAAATCACCCGGGTCAGTTCCGGGTACTGGTCCAAAGCGGTGTGCGCTTCCGTCAGGGCGATTGCGCAGGCCTGGTCCATGGGGTAGCCGTAGACCCCGGCGCTGATGGCCGGGAAGGCGATGGAGTGCAGGCCATGTTCGTGGGCCACCTGGAAGCAGCGGCGATAGGCGCTGCGCAGCAGGTCCGGTTCGCCGCTTGTGCCGCCATGCCAGATCGGACCAACGGTGTGGATGACATGCTGCGCCGGCAAGCGGTAGCCGGCGGTGATTTTCGCATCACCCGTTGCGCAGCCGCCGAGGGTGGCGCATTCGGCAACCAGTTGCGGTCCCGCTGCCCGGTGGATGGCGCCGTCCACACCACCGCCGCCCAGCAAGGTGTTGTTGGCGGCATTGACAATGGCGTCAACGGCCAGTTTCGTAATGTCCCCTTGGATAATCTCAATCTTTTCTTTCATGACAGACCTCCCCTTTACTCTGGTGTGAGGGGTCACGTGTGAGCATATCGTCCGAAGCGAACCGGGAAGTGGAGCCTGTAAAGCAAGCCGTACCGTTGTGACAGTACCTGCCCATCATGGTCCGAAAGCAGGCGTTTTGTGACAGTGAAACCCTTACACCGCGTATACGACATTGTTGTTCACCCTGTTCAGTGCAGTACGCAGGATGACCAGTTTCTTGTTCTTCTTAGGGTGCTGATACTTCATGCCGAGCACTTTCCTCGCCGTCAGGGTTTATGATCTGAACACTGAAAGCCTTAACTTCACTGTCGTATGGGTGTCGTTCATAAATTATTTTGGAGCAGTCAATATACCGAATCTTTTCACGGTCAAATTGATTAACCGAGGCGGCGTTCATCGACTTCCCATTAACGACAAAGGTTAGATTGCTTCTGAAGTTTTGACCTTCAACCAGTAAGTTATAGTAGTTGACGAATTGTTCTCCTATGCTGACACTTGAAATTTTTGGCT
>CAYSWG010000066.1:0-11579 GCA_964434465.1 uncultured Geobacteraceae bacterium | reverse complement strand
GCTGATATCCACCGAGACGCGCTGGAGCTTCGTTACCAGGCGCTGCATGAGGGCCGGGGCGTTGACAAAGCCGAGCACCCGGTTGGCGAAGATGGCGCCCTGCATGAACAGTCCCACTTCGTTCATGCGCGGATTGGCGGCCAGGTAGCCGATTCGCTCGCCGGGCAGGGCCAGATCCTTGCTGTGGGAGGTGGCAATTACCGAATTCCGCACATGGGGGAAGATGTTCGGCACTTCCATGCCGTCATAACTGATGCGGGCGTAGGGTTCGTCGGAGATGACCAGGATCTGTCGGTCAAGTTCCCGCTCCTTGCGTTCCAGCAGCGTGCCCAGTCGGCTGAGGCTGTCGGCCGGATAGATGACGCCGGTCGGGTTGTTGGGCGAGCAGATGATGATTGCACGGGTTCTGGCGGTGATGGCCTTTTCAATGGCGTCCAGATCCAGTCGGAAGGAATCCCGATCGGTCCAGACCTCGACGGGCACGCCGCCGTGGTTGTCGATGTAGAACTTGTATTCCACGAAGTAGGGGGTCAGGATGATTACTTCGTCTCCGGGGTTGAGAATCGTCTTGAGGGCAACGTTCAGGGCCCCGCCGGCGCCGCAGGTCATGACCACCTGGGCGCTGGTCACGGCCAATCCCGATTTCTCGGCAAGCACTTCGGCCACTGCTGCCCGGGTCTCCTCGTAGCCGGCGTTGCTCATGTACCTGTGCATGCCCGGCAGGGGATGTTCGGCCAGCCTGCGCAATTCGTCCCGGAACCGGGCCGGAGGTTCCACCGTGGGATTGCCCAGGGTAAAGTCGAAGACGTTTTCGGCGCCGTGAATGCTGCGCAGGCGCTCACCTTCCTCAAACATTTTCCGTATCCATGAAGCACTTTCGAGAAAACCGGCAATCTTGCGGGCGATGGGCATGGGCAGAGGCTCCTTTGCGCTAGGGGGAATGAGTGGGGCTGCCTGGGCAACCTATTGGTATTGCGAAGCTAATTATTACCATGGGCACTGGTGCAACGCAAGGGAAGGATGGTTGCAGCAGCAGATTTTCCTCCTTTACAAGCCGCTTTTTGCCATGGTACTATTTCCCGATTTTCAGCACGAGTACCATGTTTGCGAGGAAAGGAACCGCGGGAAGATGTCAGGTCATAATAAATGGAGCACGATCAAACATAAGAAGGGCGCCGCCGATGCAAAGCGGGGCAAGATCTTTACCAAACTGATCAAGGAAATTACCGTTGCGGCAAAAATGGGTGGTGCCGATCCCGAGGGCAATCCGCGTCTGCGCACCGCTATTGATAAGGCCAAGGGCGAGAACATGCCCAAGGACAATATTGAGCGGGCAATCAAAAAGGGTACCGGCGATATGGATGGGGTCGTCTACGAGGAGACCACCTATGAGGGGTACGGCCCCGGCGGCGTTGCCGTGCTGGTTGAGGTGATGACCGACAACCGCAACCGTACCGTTTCCGATGTGCGAAGCATCTTCTCAAAATGCAACGGCAATATGGGCGAAGCCGGTTGTGTTGCCTGGATGTTCGACAAGAAGGGGCTCATTGTCTACCCCGGTTCCGTTGACTTCGACTCGCTGTTCGAAACTGCCCTTGAAGCGGGTGCGGATGATGTCGCCAGTGAGTGTGGTCAGGTCGAGGTGACCACTGATCCCGCTGCATTCATCGAGATCAGAGAGGCTCTGGAGAAGGCCGGATTCAGGCACGATTCGGCGGAAGTAACCATGATCCCCCAAACCATGGTCAAACTGGACGGCAAACAGGCGGAGAGCATGCTGAAGCTGATGGATCGCCTTGAGGACAACGACGATGTCCAGAATGTCTATGCCAATTTTGACATCTCTGATGAAGAGATGGAAAAAATGATGTGAAATTGCTGACGGAAGGGGCGGGGTGGAACCCGCCCCTTCGAGTTTTCGGGACGGATATGAGAATTCTCGGTATAGACCCCGGGTCACGGATTACCGGTTATGGTGTCATCGTCAAGGAGGGCAACCGCCTGCTCCACGTGGACAACGGCGCCATCTTCACCGACGCGGCCAAGGATTTCCCCCTGCGCCTGCAGCGCATCTACCGGGGATTGACCGAAGTCATCGAGCAGTACCGGCCTGATGAAATCGCCCTGGAGAACATTTTCTTCGCCAAGAACGTGCAAAGTGCTCTGAAGCTGGGTCAGGCCCGCGGTGCGGCCATTGTCGCCGGTGTCAACGCGGGTCTGCCGGTCTTTGAGTATTCGGCGCTCCAGGTCAAGCAGGCGGTGGTTGGCCATGGCAAGTCTGCCAAGGTCCAGGTGCAGCAGATGCTGAAAGTTCTGCTCAACCTGCCGGAGGTGGCCCAGGAGGATGCTTCCGATGCCTTGGCGGTGGCCATCTGCCATGCTCATTCCCGGGTTCTGAATGCCCTGCGGAGGGTTGTCTGATGATTGCGCTGCTAACCGGCACCCTTGCCCACAAGTCACCAGAATCCATTATTATCGATGTCGCCGGGGTCGGCTACCGGGTGCAGATACCCTTTTCCACGTACTATGATCTGCCCGAAGCGGGCGGAAACATCACCCTGAACATCTACACCCACGTAAAAGAGGATGCCATCAGCCTCTATGGTTTCCGTACCCTGACGGAGAAGGCTTTTTTCCAGTTGCTCATTGCCGTTTCCGGTATCGGCCCGAAACTGGCCAAGGATATCCTCTCCAATGTGCAGGTGGATGAACTGGCAGCGGCCATCGGCCGAGGTGATCTTGCCCGGTTGTCTTCGGTGCCCGGTATCGGCAGGAAAACCGCCGAGCGACTGGTTCTGGAGCTGAAGGACAAGGTGCACAAGCTGGATGTGGCGCCGGTCCGGCACGAGGGGGTGTCGTCTTCTGCGGCTGCCGGCATCGAGGAGGATGTGGCTTCCGCCCTGATGAACCTGGGCTACAAGGAGGCGGTGGTGAAGAAGGCGCTGACCGAAATACCCATTGCCGCCGATGCGACTATGGAAGATGTTCTCAAACAGGCCCTGAAGGCTTTGATGAAATGAGAATTACGGTGTCGAGTTTCAGGCGGTACGTGCTAGAGTAAGGCACCAGCCTGAATCGTACGCGTGAACCTGACACTTAACACCTAAAACCTAAAACCTGCATCCAGGTATTTCCATGACCCGAATCATTGCTCCCCAGACAATGGAGGACGATCTCTTCTTCGAATCGACGCTGCGTCCCCGCGCCCTTGCCGAATATATCGGCCAGGAAAAGGCTAAGGGCAACCTGCAGTTGTTCATCGATGCCGCCCGGGGCAGAAGTGAAGCTCTTGACCATGTACTGCTCTATGGTCCGCCGGGACTGGGCAAGACAACCCTGGCCAATATTATTGCCGCCGAGATGGGGGTCAATATCAAGTCCACATCGGGACCGGTCATCGAGCGGCCCGGGGATCTTGCGGCAATACTCACCAACCTGGAGCCCCACGACGTACTGTTCATCGACGAAATCCACCGTCTTTCCCACGTGGTAGAGGAGATCCTCTATCCGGCCATGGAGGATTTCCAGCTGGATATCATCATCGGTCAGGGCCCCAGTGCCCGGACCATCAAGCTGGATCTGCCCAAGTTTACCCTGGTGGGCGCCACCACCCGCGCCGGCCTCTTGTCATCACCCCTGCGGGACCGCTTCGGCGTCATTTCCCGTCTTGAGTTCTACACGGAAGAGGAACTGGCGATCATCGTCAGCCGTTCAGCACGCATTCTCGGTATTCAGAGCGATCCGGACGGCGCACGGGAAATGGCCCGGCGCAGCCGGGGGACCCCGCGCATTGCCAATCGACTGCTGCGTCGGGTGCGGGATTTCGCCCAGGTGCGGGCCGACGGCGTCATCACCCGTCAGGTGGCCGATGACGCCCTGCGGTTGCTGGAAATCGACGAGATGGGTTTCGATCCCATGGACCGCCTGATCATGCTGACCATTATCGACAAGTTTTCCGGAGGACCGGTCGGCCTGGATACTCTTGCCGCAGCCATCTGCGAGGAGAGCGACACCATCGAGGATGTGTACGAGCCCTACCTGATCCAGAACGGGTTCCTTAATCGCACTCCCCGCGGCAGGACGGCAACCCGGAGTGCCTATCTCCACTTCGGAAGAACCTGTCCGGAGCCACCCCAGGGGAGCCTCTTCTGACCATGCAGCTTGTTTTCGATTTTCCCGCCACCCCCCGCTATACCTTCGCCAATTTCGTCGTCTGCACCGGCAACCGGGCTGCCAGCCATTTCGCACGGCAACTGGCCGAGGGAAATGGAGCAGAGGCGCTCCTCTACCTGTATGGTCCACCGGGCAGTGGCAAGAGCCATCTTCTTGCTGCCGTGGCGAATCTGCTCGGGCAGGGGTCAGGGACGGGGGCGCCGTACATCAGTCTCCGAGATTTGGAGACTCTCTACCGTGGCGATTTCTCACCGGAGCGGGTTTCACTTCTTGGTGAACATTTCCGAAATGCCCCGGCGCTGCTGGTGGATGATATTCACCTCATCCCGGACCATGAGGCGGTTCGTGTGGAGTTGTGGCAGCTGTTCAATGATTTCTACGGCGCCGGCAAGCGGATCATGATTACCGGCCTTCTGCCGCCAAAGGAGTTGCCCCACCTGGATGATCATCTCATTTCCCGGCTGCTCTGGGGATTGGTGGCGCGGGTCGATATCACCGACGACGACTCACGGAGGATGATTCTGGCCAAGCTGGCTGAAGACCGGCAGATTCTCCTGCCGGGTGAGGTGGCCGATTTTCTGTTGAAGCAGGTGCGCCGGGATGTGCCCTCGCTCCGTGCCGCACTGGAGCAGATCAGCCGGTATGCCCTGGCCGAAGGGCGGAAGCTGACGGTCAGGCTGGCGCGGGAGGCCCTGGGCCGGGAGTGACCGAGCCGGGTTCCACGTGTTGAGAAAAATTTTAAAGCATAGCTTTATGATCAGGGAGGAAGTATGTCGGAATTCAGTGAAGTAACGGTTGTCAGGGAGGCGAACATCTATTTTGACGGCAAGGTAACGAGCCGGACGCTTGTCTTCCCTGACGGGTCCCGCAAGACGCTGGGCATCATGCTGCCGGGAGAGTATACCTTTGCCACTGACAGCGCGGAACGTATGGAGATTCTCTCCGGTCAGCTCCAGGTTCTCCTGCCGGGAGCCTCGGCATGGCAGGATGTTGTGGGAGGGGAGTCCTTTGCTGTTCCGGGCAGGGCATCCTTTTCCTTGAAGGTGCAGACGGTGACCGACTATTGCTGTTCGTTCGTTGAGTGAGTCTTTTCCGGCGGTGTGTGGTGAACAGTCAGATACCCCTTGGCGGAAGCATCGTTGAAGAACTGGTGGTCGGCCGTTTTGCGCCCTCACCGACGGGACCCTTGCACCATGGCTCTCTGGTGGCCGCCCTGGGAAGTTATCTCCTGGCGAAATGTGCCGCCGGACAGTGGCTGCTGCGCATGGAGGATCTTGATACACCTCGAGTCGTTCCGGGGGTGGCGGACGACATGCTGCGCACCCTCGAACTGCTCGGTTTTGCCTGGGATGGGGAAGTGGTGTGGCAGAGCCGTCGCGGCGAAGCCTACCAGGCTGCCCTGGACCAGTTGGTGCTGCGGGGCGATGCCTATTCCTGCGGTTGCTCCCGCGTGGAAATTGCCCGCATTGCCAGTGCACCCCACGGCAGCCACGAGGGTCCGGTTTATCCCGGCACCTGCCGCACCGGTCTTGCACCCGGCAGGCCGGCCCGCTCCATCCGCCTCCGGGTGCCCTCCGAACCCCTTGTCTTCACCGATGCAATCCAGGGTGTTTTTGCCCAGAATCTGCAGGAAGCCGGTGGCGATTTTGTCATCCGCCGGGCTGACGGCCTGTTTGCCTACCAGTTGGCCGTGGTTGTCGATGACGCTGCGTCGGGCGTCAACCAGGTTGTACGCGGTGCAGACCTGCTCCCTTCCACGCCACGGCAGATTCTCATCCAGCAGTTACTTGGCCTGCCGACTCCGGCGTATGCCCACGTGCCGTTGGTGACTGGTCCGGGTGGAGCGAAGTTGAGCAAGCGGGACAATGCCGTGTCCCTTGCCAAGGGCCTTGATCTGGTAAAGCATGGTGGGGCCGTGCTGTGCGGCTGTCTTCGGTTTCTCGGCCAACAACCGCCAGCGGAACTGTCCCGGGCATCATGCCGGGAGATTCTCGCCTGGGCAACGGTCCATTTCGAGCCTTCAGCCATCCCTCACCAACCCCATCAATTTCCGGTCAGCCCATGACCTGCCCCTGAAGAGCCGTTTTTATGCGTCGCAGGGCTTCCTGCAGCAGTGGTCGCGGACAGCCGAAATTGAGTCGGACAAATCCGGGTGCGCCGAAGGCAGTGCCATTGGAGAGGCCGACGCCTGCCCGTTCAAAGAAGGCGGCCGGTTCGCCCATGCCGCATTGCCGGGTGTCGATCCAGGCCAGGTAGGTTGCCTCCACGCGGGGCATGTGCAGTCCCGGAAGGCGGGCAATGGTCTCCTGAACCAGGTCACGGTTGCCGCGCAGGTAGTCCAGGAGTGCCCGGTGCCAGTCCGTGCTGTCCCGATAGGCGGCCAGGGCGGCCGTGTAGCCGAGCAGGTTACCATGGGGGACGATGCCCTCCATGGCCTGCTGAAACCGCCGCCGCACTGCCCGGTCGGGAATCACGGCAAAGGCGCAGCCGAGGCCGGGAATGTTGTAGGTCTTGCTGGGAGCAAGAAGGGTGATGGTGCGCTCTGCCATATCCGGGCAGACCGTGGCGAAGGGGATATGGCGGCGGTCTTTGTCAAGGATGAGACCGGCATGGATTTCGTCCGAGCAGACGACAAGATCATGCTCCCGGCAGAACTCCGCCAGGTGAAGCAGTTCATCCCGGCTATAGGCCCTGCCCACGGGGTTGTGGGGGCTGCAGAGCAGCAGCAGACGGGTGCGCGGTGTCATGGCCCGTGCCATGGCGGGAAAGTCCATTTCCCAGTGGGTTCCTCTGTCGGCAAGGGGAACGGCGACAAGCTGCCGCTCTGCCTGATGGGGCGCCGAAAAAAACGGCGGGTAAACCGGTGTGGTAGTCAGGACGTCGTCGCCGGGGGTGCCGACGGCCCGGCAGGAAACGACCAGTCCGGGCACCACTCCCGGCAACCAGACAATCCACTCCGGGTCGATTTCCCAGGCGAAATCGTCGTGCAGGTGGGTGCAGACCGTTTCGTGCAATTCCCTTGGCGGCAGCGTGTAGCCGAAGATACCGTGTTCAACCCGCTGGTGCAGGGCCTGGATGACCGCCGGCGGTGCGGGAAAGTCCATGTCGGCGACCCAGAGGGGGAGGATATCCCGTCCCGGGTAGCGGTCCCATTTCAGGGACGCTGTTCCGGTGCGGTCTACGGTTTCATCAAAGTTCATGGGGGTGCGCTCCCTGGGTGATGGTGTGGTGACGCGGATAGCGTGCACTATATAACGCAAAAGGCCGGGAGTCTAGCTCTCCCGGCCTTTTGTAACTGTGGCGCATGTTGCGCTCCCCGTTTATGGGGTGGTCAGGAAGGACTTTCATCCCGCCCGAAATCTGCACTGCCCATGGAATGTGAGACATCGTTCGTGAATCATCGCCTCCTTTCCTGCTGTTCAGCATACCAGGAAAGGGTAGCTTGGCAAGGCCATACGGTACAATAACCGCTTTTTCAGGGGTGGTGGAGGAAGTTTCTGTCAGCGTGACGCTGCGTCAAGAACCTCCCGGACTTTTCGTTTCAGGCTTTCCGGAGAAAACGGTTTTTCAATGAACGCGGTGCCGGGGGTCAGGATACCGTGGCGGGCAATGATGTCGTCGGAATAGCCGGACATGAACAGTACACGCATCTCCCGGTGTTGTTCCGTCAGTCGACCGGCCAGTTCCCTGCCGTTCATCACGGGCATGACCACGTCGGTCAACAGCAGCTGAATTGGAGTCGGTTCGTTCCATTCCAGCTGCAGGGCGTCGACCGGGGTTGCCGCTTCAATCACCCGGTACCCGGCGCTGCGCAGAATACTCAGGACCAGCTTTCTGACCACTTCTTCATCTTCGATCACCAGAATTGTTTCCGTGCCGTGCAACGGTTTCTCCGCCGGAACGGCACCGGTTCCTCCGCTGACTTCTTCTTGGACCAGGGGAAAGAACAGTTTGAACAGTGTGCCGGCCCCGGGGGTGCTTTCCACGGTGATATGGCCTTCGCTCTGGCGAACGATGCCGTAAGCGGTTGCCAGACCGAGTCCGGTCCCCTTGCCGGTATCCTTTGTTGTGAAGAACGGTTCAAAAATGTGGGACTTCGTTTCCACGTCCATGCCGATACCGGTATCGCGAACGGAAAGCATCACATAGTGACCCGGTTGCATGATATCGTCGTCATCGGTCAGTGTTTCATCGATAACGATATTGCAGGTTTCCAGGACGATGGCGCCGCCGTCAGGCATGGCATCCCGGGCGTTGACCACCAGATTCATGATGACCTGTTCAATCTGTCCCGGGTCGGCCTTTACCGGACCAAGAGCTCTGTCCAGATCGGTCACCAGCTCGATGTTTTCGCCGATCAACCGGCGGAGAATGGCAATGGTCTCCTGGACTACAGTGTTGAGATCGATGACCTTGGGCAACAGCATCTGTTTGCGGCTGAAGGCAAGCAGTTGACTGGTCAAGGCAGTTGCCCGCCGGCCGGCTTTGCGGATTTCTTCAATTTCCTTGCGACTGGAAATATCAGAGTCGGTCCGGGAGAGCAGCAGGTCGCTGTATCCGGAAATAACCGTAAGGAGATTGTTGAAGTCGTGGGCAATCCCCCCGGCAAGGCGCCCGATAGCTTCCATTTTCTGGCTCTGGCGCATCTGTTCCGCCATATGCAGCTCCCTGGCCACATGCATGGCATTGTGGATGCTGATGCCGATGATGGGCGCTATGCCGGTCAACAGGCTCAAATCGCTTTGTACCAGTGCTTTTTTGCTGCGCAGGTTGTCCGTAGCCAAGATGCCGAGGGGATCGCCATCGCAGATGATGGGGCAACAGATAAACGACTTGGCGCCGAGTTTTCGGGCTATAGCCAGGCTGTGGGGGGAGAGATCGTTCTGGATTCTGTTGAAGTCATTGATGAGAAACGGCTTCTGTTCACGGAACGATACGACGAAGATTCCCTTTGAATCCGGGTTGTTGAGGCGAAAAACCGTTTCCTTCAGGAGAGTCTGTTGCTCATCGCTGTAGCCGAATCCGCTGTGATAAACCAGCTTGGTCTTTTCCTCATTGGCCAGGAGGATCATGCCTCGGTCATAATCGAGGCGTTTTTCCAGAATCTGCACCACTTCATTAAGAATTTCGTCCAGGGCCATTTTCTTGCTGATGGCCTGGCCGATTTCGTTGGTGAGCAGTGCATTGTTGTAATTGGCATTGATCTGGTCCAGGGTGCTGGCCGTTGCCTCGCGCAATTCGGCAAGGGTTTCGCGCAGTTCCCGATTTCTGCCCCGTTCGGTGATAAACGAGATTGCCAGGAAAAGCAATAACGCTCCCGGAAAAAGCACCTGCAGGGAATACTGCGGCCAGAAGGGCAAGGTGCCCAGACAGGCGCCACCCAGCAGTATGCCGGCGATTGTCCGGATGGTGCGCCACCGCTCCGATGGGCTCTTTTTCCATGACACGAGATAGCGACACACGGCCCCGCCGGTAAAAATACATTCCGGGTGCTGGATGTCGGCAACACCGGCGCTGAAAAACAACGGGGCCGATTCCAGGATTCCCAGTCTGTTTTCGCACTGGTAGGGTTTTTCCTGGATGCCGTTGCCGGGGGTCACCGTTATCTCGACTTTATTGCCGGAAATTCTGCGGGATTCGAATGCTGACGAGCGGGTGAAGAACCGGGCTGTTTTGCCGATCAGGCTGAAAATTTTCGCCGGACCAAGCAAGCCGAGCACATAAGGTCTGAGCACGCCCAGGGCCTCCGGTGAGGCGGCATATCTGCCGGCCTGTCGGGCGATGCCGGGGTTGCCGGTGAACTGGACAAGTTTTTCATAGAAAAGGTCAACCTGCTCCTGGGTGAACCAGTGACCCTGGTCAGCCACTTCGTAGGCCTTGATATCGGCGTACCGCAACAGTTCGGTTTCATCGACCTGGGGGTACTCCTTGCGCAGAAGTTTCAGGTAGCTGTCTATGATCCTGCTGTTGTAGAGAGGCTGATTATCCATCCGGGCGTCTTCCTGTCGGAAAAGGGTTCGAGCTGGAGTGATCTGCCGGAGACGTGCTCCGGGCTGGGTCAGCCACGGGGCAATGAAGCCAGTCGAAGTGCAAATCCCGGTTGATGCACTGCACACTTGTCGTGTCAGTGCAGAATCATAATAGGCAAAAAATTGTTCTCTGCAAGTGATAAATAGCGTGTTCCCGCAAAATAATAGTAAGAGTAAATCAATGATTGCTGGTTAGTGTTAAAAGAGTCACTGCTTTGATCGTGCAAGTTGCTGTTGTTTTGTGTATATTTTGTTCTGGATACCTCTTATGTACCCACATTCGTGTCCTGTTGACTTGATATTGTGCCAGTATGGTACAGTGAGCCAACAACAATAGCATAATGGGTTGCAGGATTGGATCTGTCATGTACAGATTGTGTACTGATCATCAACAACAGCGATAAACCCTTCCTCCACTAATTGATTCAAGGCTTTGTGCAGACGTTCTCCGGTAGCTTCCAGTTTTTCTGACAGTTTACCAACGCTGCAGGGCGATTGAGTCAGCAGGACTTTAAGAAGTGCGCCCCGTAATTGTCGATGTGAACCCTTAAAAGGTGACTGCCGGGAGTGATGGGCGCTTCTGCGTGACGGGTTGCCGTATTTCTGCTTGAGCATGACACCGTAATCCATCAAGGCATAGTACCATTCCCGCGGATTTTTCCTGTCGACGGTTGCTGCTATGAGTGGTAGCAGGTCCCTGTCGTGCACCGGAGAGTGCTCTGGAAAGAAACAGTGGATATAGACGGTTCTGATGTTGGTTTCGATCATTGGTACCGCCTGGTTGTAGGCAAAGGCGGCAATGGCTGCCGCGGTGTAGGAACCGATTCCCGGTAGTTTCTGCAACTGTTCCGGCTCCCGGGGAAGCAGTCCGCCGTATTCGTTGACAATGTTGCGGGCTGCTTCCTGGAGGGCAACTGCCCGCCGGTTGTAGCCCAGGCCCTGCCATGTGGCCAACAGTTCACTGCGGGGTGCTGCAGCAAGAGTCTGGTAGTCGGGGAACAGGCCCAGAAAGAGGGGGTACTTTTCCTTGACCCGTTCCACCTGAGTTTGCTGCAGCATTATCTCCGAAACATGGATGTGATAGGGGTTCGTGGCGTAACGCCAGGGCATGGGTTGGCGTGGCTGGGAGGTAACGTGTTTGTAGACCAGTTGCCGGAATTTTCTGATAGCGGCTGGTGAGGGTGCTGAATGCATGGGACGCCCCATTCTGGTTCTGTTTTGCAGGTGTTCAACGGCAGGGGTGCAATGCCCGGGCCCTGAGCGGATGCGACCTGACTGTAGTGATGCACTGCAATCGAATCATTTGTAACGATTCTAGCAGATAATTGATCAGTTCAGTAAACCACCGGCTCTGCCGGTGTGACTAAAAAAGGCTTT
>CAYSWG010000065.1:0-11583 GCA_964434465.1 uncultured Geobacteraceae bacterium | reverse complement strand
CCTGCGCGGGGCCGTGCTGTCGGTGGCCGCCGTTGTCCTTTCCGGCATGTACCTGCTCCGCTTCAGCAGCGACAATCTCCTGGAGCCGGCTGCCAACACCATTGTGGCGCTTCTGGCGATCCGCCTGCTGGGGGAGCGTCTGCCGCGAAACTATCTGCAGCTCTATGCCCTGGCGCTGTTTTCCCTCGCTGCTTCGTCCCTGTTCAGCCTGAGCGCCCTGTTTCTCGCCTACCTGCTGTTGCTGGTCCTGGCCATTGCCGTGTCTCTGGTCATGCTGACCTTTTACAACGAAGACCGGCGACTCTGTCTGAGCAGGCCGGCCGTGCAACGCGTTACGACTGCTGCGGTGATCATGCCGGCCGTTTCCCTGCCGCTCATGGTGCTGTTCTTTATTGTCATGCCCCGTCCCCAGTTCCCTCTGCTGGACTTTCTCGCCCCGTCGGGGGCCGGTCGAACCGGCCTCAGCGAACGGTTGGAGCCGGGCAGCGTCGGTCGGGTCAACCCGGTGCAGACGGCGGTGATGCGGGTGGAAAGCGAACCGCTGGACAGGCAGGACCTCTATTGGCGGGGCATTGTTCTCAATACGCCCCGGGGGCAGGCCTGGGTTCGGGATGAGGTTCGGGAGCAGAGCGTGGTTGCCGCCGGAAAGGGGCGCCTTGTACGGCAGACGGTGTTTTATGAGCCGACCGGCGGCATGTATCTGCCGGTGCTGGATGCACCGCAGCGGCTTGCCGGAATCCGGGTCGGTGAGGGTCCCGATCTGGTATTCCGCCGTCGTCAGAACAGCGGTCGAATCCGTTATGAGAGCGTTTCGGTACTGACCGACGCCATTCTGGTGCGGGGCGGTATCGATCGGGAATTCTATCTGCGGCTGCCGGAGCAGGTTTCGCCGCGAATCACCGGACTGGCACGGTCGATCGCCGCGGGTGGGCGTACCGACCGGGAGCGGTTGGCCCTGCTGGAGGAGCATTTCCGCCGGGGTGGTTACCGCTATTCGACGCAGAACCTGCCACGGACCGCAGATCCCCTGGTAACATTTCTCTTTGATGGCAAGGCGGGGCACTGCGAGTTCTTTGCCACGTCGTTCCTGGTGCTGCTCCGTTCCGCAGGAGTGCCGGCCCGGCTGGTTGGCGGCTACTACGGCGGCGAGTACAACGAACTGGGCGGCTACTACCTGGTTACCGAAGCAATGGCCCATGTCTGGGTTGAGGTATATCTGGAAGGTGTCGGCTGGGTGCGCCGCGATCCGAGCGGCTCTGCCGTGGGGTTCGCTCTTTCCGGCGGGGCACCGGCGCAATCCCTGGGCATGCGTCTGCGCCTGCTGTCCGACTCCCTGAGCTACCTCTGGAATCGGTCCGTCATTGCCTACGACCTGGAAAAACAGCTGAGCGTTTATCGCCGGGCCAATGTTGCCGTCAGAGGGTTTTCCCCTACGCCTGAAACTGCCTGGGTGCTGGGGGGGGTTGCCGTTTTTGGCGGAATCTGCTGGGTTGGCGCCCGGCTCGGCTGGTCCCTGGGCCGGCGCTCCCGGGAGGCGCGAATTGCCCGGGCTTTTCGCCGCCGTGTTGCCCGACGCTATCCGGGCGTTGCCGTTACGTCGACCATGGGCTTCCTTGAGTTGGCCGAGCAGGCTGATACCGCTGCCGCCCGGCAGGTTGCCCGGGTGCTCAGCCGGGCAGTCTACCGTGACCGGCCGCTCTCGGCACAGGAGTACCGCCTGTTGCGTGCCCTGCTGAAGACTGTCTGATTGTCCGACGAACCGGTTCGCCTACTGTGTTGAAATGGGACAAGTAATTGACTTGCCTTTGTTTTTCTGATACATTTTCCCGGTCCTGACGGGTTGTTCGTGCATTGGTTTAACGAATGTCGACGGTCTGTGTCCCTCTTTTATTTCCCTGGAAAGAAGGTGTACGGTGAGCTCTCAAAAAGAAAAACATCTGATCAGTGCCCAGAAATTCATTCAGAAAGGCCAGTTCGACCGGGCGTTGCGGGATTATGAGCAGATCGTCGCCGCCGACCCCAAGGACGTGAAGCATCGCCAGAAACTTGCCGAACTGCTGGTACGCTGCAATCGTCGGGAAGACGCTGTCCGGGAATACGAAACCATTGCCAAGTATTATGACGAGAACGGCTTCTACCTGAAGGCCATTGCCGTGTACAAGCAGATTCAGCGTCTTGACCCGGCCAATATCGACGTCTGCCTTTCCTTGGCGCAGCTCAACGAAAAACAGGGCATGATCGGTAACGCCCTGTCCGAATACAAGGTGATTTTCGACCACCACGAACGGGACGGCAATCTGACCGCAGCAATCAAAGTTCTGGAGAAGATGCAGGCCGTTGATCCGGAAAACGTGGAGATTCGCCTGAAGTTGGCTGAAACACTGTACAGCACTGACTGCACCGACCGGGCGTACGGTGAGTTCAGTCGTGTCGCCCTGACCTTGCGCAGCCGTGCCAATACGGATTTTGCCGAGCGGGTTGCCAGGCGCATCGAGAAACTGTTCCCCGAGCGGGGTGATTCGTCCCTCAACCACCTTGCAGCGCAGATTGCCGGCGGCTCCGTCGGGGAGGCCCTGCCCCAGGTCCGCCAGCTTCTGGAGCAGGATCCGGACAATCCGCGCTTGTTGGGGCTGCTGGGAGAAGCCTGCCGCCATACTGGTGACTGGGCGGCACGCCGGGCGGCCATGGAGCGGTTGCTGCGGGCGGTTCCCGGCGATCCGGGCGCAATCCGGGGCCTCGTGGAGGCAACCATGGACAGCGGTGACCATGAGGCGTCGGTGGCAATGATCACTGCGCAGGGAACCGCGCTGGCCGGAGCGGGCCTGCAGGATGACCTAGAGCGCTGTCTCACCACGCTCCTTGCCCAGTCGCCCTATGATGTCCGACTCCTGGAGGCGTTGCAGGATCTCTACGAAAATACCGGCGACGCGGTCAAGCTTGCTGACGTCACGGCGAGTCTCGCCATCCTTTCTCAGCCGGCGGCTGGTGACGATGCCGCTGTTGCCGACGGCGGCGATGCTGCTTTCACCGCACCTCTGGCCGATGCCGACGGGTTTGTCTGGGGTGATGAGATCGATCTGGCCGCTGCCAGTACCCCTGACATGCCGGAGGCGGTCCTTGCCGAGCCGGTGGCAGGCCCCGCCGAATACGGACTGGTCGACCTTGCCGTGCAGGATGCTCCTGAAGCCGCGACCGTTCCCGATGGCTTCGAAATAGACATCTCCTTTGAGTTGCCCGACGATGTCGCGGTCTTTTCTCCGGGTGCGGTGGAAGATCCCTTGTTGTCACTGCCGGTGGAGCCGGAGTTGACAGAGGTTTCGGCTGCTGCCATACCCGGGGGCGACGAATTGGACCAGACGTCCCAAGGTGATGCCTCTCAGGAAGAAGCCGCCGAACCGGCGTTCCCCCCCCTGGAGGATTTCGGTCTGGTAGATTTGGCCGCCGCGGATACCGTCGAGCTCGAAGCTGTCACTGCCGGTTCCGCGGGAGCGGATACGGTCGCCGTCTCCTTAGACTTCGATTCTGCAGAAGATATTTTCGCTTCGGCTGATGCAGCGAATGGAAGTGACCATGCCGTCGCCACGGGGGAGCGGGAAAGTATCGAGCCGGCAGGGGAGGCTGATGCCGCAGCCGTAGACCTGGAGCGGTACGAGGCGATTCACATCCCCGAATCGATTGTCGATAGCCCGGCGGTAGTGTCTGGCCTGCCGGAAACGGACGACGAATTGCTCCTGGACGGTGCCCTGATCCCCGACCTGCCGGAACTGAGTCTGAAGAATGAACTCAGCGGGTTGCCCGTGACGGGCGAGGAGTCTCCCTTCGTGCTGCCTGCCGGGGACGGAACTGGCGACCCATCGGGTAAATATGCCTTTGACGGGCTTTTTGCCCGATTCAAGGAAGGCCTTGACCAGCAGGTTGCCAGTGACGATACGGAAACCC
The DNA here is from genome assembly GCA_964434465.1 of uncultured Geobacteraceae bacterium. Classification (GTDB taxonomy): domain Bacteria; phylum Desulfobacterota; class Desulfuromonadia; order Geobacterales; family Geobacteraceae; genus RPRC01. Next base: position 7,644 of record CAYSWG010000065.1, on the reverse strand, counting down.
ACTATGATCTGGGCATCGCCTACATGGAAATGGGGCTGTACGACGATGCTATCAAGGAGTTTCTCATCGCGGCCACCGATCCGCGGAGAACTTTGGATTGCCTGACGCTCCAGGGGGTCTGCTGCAGGGACAAGGGTGACCTGGAAACCGCCGGACAGTGCTTTACGGCCGGATTGTCCCTTGACGGGCTGGATGCCGATCGCATTGTGAGTCTCCGCTACGAGTTGGCGCTTCTTTACCAGGTTTCCGGGCGGCGGGAAGCGGCATTGCAGGCATTCCGCGAGGTGTTCGCCCTGAATCCCGGGTTCCGGGATACCATGCAGCGCATTGCCCACTTGAGCGGCAAGGAGGAATTGTTCGATCTTTCCGACTTTGCTGAGGCAGACCTTGAACTGGAGTCGCTGGAGTAACAGACCGTTCGACACGGTCGGTCGGGTCGGACAAGAACCGGAAAGGAGCTGAGCATTCATGGAGAGGTTGTGGGCCCCCTGGCGTATGGAGTTCATTCTCAATGAAAAACCGAACGGCTGCATTTTCTGCCTGGAGGAGAAACGGGACGTGGCCGGTGAGAAGGAGCGCCTGATCCTGTTCCGCGACCGGCTGTCCTTCGTCATGATGAACCGCTATCCCTACTGCAACGGCCATCTGCTCATAGCCCCCTACCGTCATGTTGCCGATATGGCGGCGCTCACCGCCGACGAAATGCTTGAGCTGTTTGAAAACATCAGGCGCTGCTGCACGGTGATAGGCGCATCCCTTGCCCCCCAAGGATTCAACATTGGCATCAATCTGGGTAAACCGGCCGGAGCGGGAATCGATGACCATCTGCATCTGCACGTGGTGCCCCGCTGGATAGGCGATACCAATTTCATGACGATCATCGGCGATGTGCGCGTCATGCCGGAAAACCTTTCGGCTACCTACGACAAGCTCATTGAGGGATTCGCCGCGGCTGTCGACACGGCGGGCCGGTGAAGGCGGGAGCTCAAGCCATGGTACAGGGACGGGGGGACATGATGGGACGGGTGAACGGCCGTCATCGCGGCTTCATTTTTGCCGCTGCCGGTTTTTCGCTGCTGTTGATAGCGCCCATGCTCTGGGCCCTGCTGCGGTTACTGCTGGTTTACGAGCCCGGGGCGCCCCTGGTGGCGCAAATGCTTGCCGATGTTACCCGGAGCCCGGAGCAGATGCTGCTGTATGCCTTCATGGGTGGCGGCGCGGCGCTCCTTGCCTCCACTGCCGGGTTTATTCTCGGCAAGACCGGCGACCAGTTGCGGGAGCGGGCGGCGGAGCTTGAAACGCTGCACGGGGAGGTTTCTGTCCAGAAAGAGCTGTTTGAAAGCCGCTACCGTGCCCTTGACGACAATATCAGGAAATTTCAGCGGATCAATACGCGCATCCAGAAGTCCCTGGATGTGCGGGAAGTGATGGCGCTCTGCGCCGAGGGTCTCCATGACGTGCTCGGTTTCGAGCGGGTCAACATCCTCATGGCCGACAGTGAGCGGAAAGTGCTCAATTTCCTTATGGCGACGGGAAGCGAGGATTTCGATCCCGCAGGCGTCATCCTCCCCCTGGATCATCGCATCGGTGTTATCTACAAGTGCTTTACCGAGCAGAAGCTCTATCTGGTGGATGATATCGGCAGATGCCCCCAGGATTACTACCTCCATGCGCCGTATGATGTCATCAAGCCCCTCCGCTCCCGGTCATTCGTTCTCTGTCCCATTGTGGTGCGCGGCGAGACGGTAGGCCTGTTCGGTATCGATAATGCCTACAGCAGGCGTCTTGCCAACGAAAGCGACGAGGACACCATCCGGCTCTTTGCTGACCAGGCCGCTGCTGCCATCACCCGCATCGAACTACTCAAAGCCATTGATGCACTCACTTCCGAACTGGACAACACCTTCGCCGATTTCCTCCGCAAGCGGGAAACCTACGGGCAGACGTTCCATACGCTCAGGGCCTCCATCGATTCGCTGTTCGACGGGACCTCGCGGATCGTTCACGCTTCGGAAAGTGTGCTGTCGTCGGTTGAGGATACCAGTTCCGCCGTGGGCGAAATTTCTGTTTCCATCGACCAGGTGACCAACAACCTCAATTTTCTGGCGGAAGCCATCGACAAGTCCGTTTCGGCCATGGAAGAGATGCATGCCTCGATCCGGAACGTGGAAAAGAACGCGGCCTTTTCCCATGAGGTGTCCCGTCAGGTGACCGAGCAGGCCGATCGGGGCAAGGATGGTGTCTGCGAGACCATTGCCTCTCTCGAGGCGATCCAGCAGTCCGTGGACCTCTCCTATGAGGGCATCATGCGGCTCAGCGAAAACAGCGGCCGCATCGGCACCATCGTCAAAGTGATCCGTGATATTACGAAAAAGACCAATCTGCTGGCCCTGAATGCTTCCATCATTGCAGCCCAGGCCGGCGAATACGGCAAGAACTTCGGTGTTGTTGCCGGAGAAATGCGCAATTTGTCCCAACAAACCGGCAGGTCGGCTGGGGAAATCGCCGGGATCGTTGCGGCTATCTTTGAGGATTCCGGGACTGCGGCACGAACCATTACCTCCTCCCGGGAACTGGTACAGAGGGGGGTTGCCCTCGGTCGCACTACCGGAGAGAATCTGAACAGCATTCTTGACAGCGCACACCGTTCCCTGGACATGACTGAAGAGATCAAAACCGCCACAGAAGAGCAGGTACGGGGCGTCCAGTTCATCTCCCGGTCCATAGAGGATGTGAGCGCCATGGCAGCACAGATTTTCAATGCTGCCAAGGAGCAGTCCGGTGCAACAAAAAATATCATGCGCTCCATAGAATCCATCAAGGATATGGCCTTGAACATGGTTAAGGCTACCGAAGCCCAGGTGCGGGACGGTTCGGAAATCGAGGCTTCGGCCACCTGCCATGAACAGACTAGTGAAGAGATTTTCGACAGTATGGAGCAGCGTCGCCGGCAGAGCATCGCCGTTATGGAACAGTTGGCCGGTATCAAGGACGTGCAGCCATGATTTATCTGGCAATTTCTGTTCAGTTGTGGTATCACGGCACAAGTCAGGGAAGAGCCGTTATGCGGCCTTTAACTGGAAAATGTGCAGCGTAATCATTCATACTGCCTGGATTCCGTGGTGAACCGGGACGGTGACGATAGCCGGAAAGCGACGTGTGTACAATATGCTCGCATCGTTCCCATAAGCGCTCCCCGACCCGGTGGAGCGCTTTTTTCGTTGGGGGGTCGTGGTGAAGCGTAAAAAAACAATTCTCGATATCGCCCGGATGAAGCATGACGGTGAAAAAATCACCATGCTCACCTGTTATGATTACCCCACGGCTCGACTGCTTGACGAAAGCGGGATTGATATGCTGCTGGTCGGTGATTCGGTGGGCGTGGTTGTTTCCGGGTATGATACGACGCTGCCGGTGACCATGGAAGAAATGCTCTATCACACCCGGGCCGTGGCCCGGGCCAGGACCAGGGCGTTGCTGGTTGCCGATCTGCCGTTCCTTTCCTACCAGACTGATCTGCGTGAAGCCCGGACCAATGCCGGCCGTCTGATCAAGGATGGCGGTGCGGAAGCGGTCAAACTTGAGGGCGGTGCACCTGTCGTGGACAGCATAAAGGCCATTGTTGATATGGATATTCCGGTCATGGCCCATATCGGGCTCACTCCCCAATCCATCCACCGCATGGGAGGCTATCGGGTCCAGGGCAAGTCGCAAACGGCAGGGGAGCGTCTGCTGGCCGATGCCCTGGCTGTCCAGGCGGCCGGAGCCTTTGCCGTAGTGCTCGAAGGCATTCCCCTGAAACTAGCGGCAACGATTACCGGTGAACTGACCATCCCGACCATTGGCATCGGCGCCGGTCCCCACTGTGATGGTCAGGTGCTGGTCATCCACGATATTCTTGGGCTTTGTGAGAAATATTCGCCAAAATTTGTCAAGCGCTATGCCGATGTGAAGAGCATCGTTGTCGACGCTGCCCGGCAGTACGCTGCCGACGTCAGGGACGGCACATTTCCCACGGATGAGTTCTCCTTTCACTGACATGGATATCATCACTTCCGTACCTGAAATGCAGCAGCGCTCACGGGCGGCACGCCGGTCGGGGCAGGCCATAGCGTTTGTTCCGACCATGGGATTTCTCCATGAAGGTCATGCTTCTCTGCTGCGGGCGGCCCGACAACGGGGCGACCTCCTGGTCCTGAGCATATTCGTCAATCCGACTCAGTTCGGTGTCGGCGAAGATTTCGAATCCTACCCACGGGACTTGATCCGTGACAGTGAACTGGCCCGGCAGTGTGGCGTGGACATCATCTTTGCCCCCGGGGTGCGGGAGATGTATCCGGCCGGCTATCAGACGTATGTCAGTGTCGAAGGGGTAACGCAGGCGCTGTGCGGTGCGTCCCGCCCCGGCCACTTTCGTGGTGTGACTACGGTGGTGGCGAAACTGTTTGCCATCGTCCAGCCCGATCAGGCGTTTTTCGGGGAAAAGGACTATCAGCAGCTGGTGGTCATCCGCCGGATGGTTGCCGACCTGAATGTCCCGGTGCAGGTTGTTGGCCTGCCAACGGTGCGCGAGGCGGACGGTCTGGCACTGAGTTCGAGAAACTCCTATCTGTCGCCTGAAGAGCGGATCAGCGCCGGCTGTCTTTCCCGTGCTCTGACTGCCGTTGGTGAGCGGTACCGTGCCGGGGAGACGAGTGGCGCCAGGCTGCGAGAAGCCGCCATGGCCGTGCTCGACCCGGAACCTTTGGCCAGGGTTGAGTATGTGGAATTCCGCGACGGGGATACCCTGTCGGTGGTGGATCGTGTTGACGACCGGACGGTACTGGCCCTGGCGGTCCGTATCGGTTCGACACGGCTCATTGACAATACCATGTTGGGAAAGGGCATCACATGGAACGAAAAATGCTGAAAAGCAAAATCCACCGGGCAACCCTGACCGGAGCCGATCTGCAGTATGAGGGGAGCGTGACCATCGACCGTGACCTCATGGATGCGGCAGACATTCTGCCCTATGAAGCAGTATGTATCTGGGACGTGAATAACGGCAGCCGGTTCGAGACCTATGCCATCGAGGGGGAGCGCGGTTCCGGCGTGGTCTGTGTCAACGGCGCCGCGGCCCGGCTTGTTGCTCCCAATGACCTGGTCATCATCGCCAGTTTCGCTGCCATGAGTGACGCCGAGGCGCGGGAATACGAACCGAAACTGGTTTTTGTGGATGAGCGGAACAGGATGCTGCCCACCCGCAAGGAAGTTGCCGGCCAAGGGAACCTGCGCAAAGTTTCCTGGTAAGGAGTGTCGGTCCCCGGTCTATTGCGTTCAGTGCCATCTCTGCTACAAGTGTAGAGAGGGAACACCATTCTCAGCAACCCGGGTACTGCCATGAATATTTTTGCCGCATCCCATCTGCTGCCAGTCGTTGCGCCGCCCCTTACCGGCGGAGCCCTTGCCGTCGAACAGGGCCGGATCGTTGCCGTGGGAACCGTAGCGGAGCTCACAGCCTCCTTTTCCGCTCAGGTAACCGAGTTTCCCGGCTGTGTAATCCTGCCCGGCCTGGTCAATGCCCACAGCCATCTGGAGCTGACCCATTTCCCCTCCTGGAAAATCCGCAAGGGGATTGACTACGCCCCCCGCACATATTCGGACTGGGTCATTCAGGTGATAAAGATCCGCCGAGCGCTCACCGTGAGTGAGCGGGAGCAGTCCGTGCTCGAAGGCATCCGCATCTCCCTGGAGTCGGGCACAACCGTGCTGGGTGAAATTCTCTCCGACCACCAGTTGCTGCGCCTGTACCTCCAGTCGCCCCTCGCCGGACGGGTCTACCTGGAAATCATCGGCCAGGAACCCCAGCGCTGTGCCCGGCTGCTCGCGTCCGTGCCGGAGAGTATGGCCCTGTTTGACGGGGCGGCGCTGCGACCAGGGCTTTCGCCCCATGCGCCCCATACCCTGGCGCCGGACTGTTTCCGCCAGGTGCTCAGCTGTGCCGGAGAGCAGCAGGTGCCCCTGGCCGTTCACCTGGCCGAGAGTCGCGACGAACTGGACTTTCTCTTCGATTCCACGGGGCCCATAGCCGAAAAGCTGTACCCTTACGTGGATTGGGGCGCCTATCTGCCGGCACCCCGCCGGATGACGCCTACCGGTTTCCTGGATGGGTTGGGTCTTCTCCGTGCCGGTTCAACCGTGATCCACTGTGTCCATGTTGCGCCGGCCGAGGTGGAACTGCTGCGTCAGCGGGGCGTTTCTGCAGTGCTTTGTCCGCGAAGCAACGACCGTTTGGATGTGGGGATTGCACCGGCCAAGCGCCTGAAGAAGGCCGGCATCCCCCTGGCCCTGGGCACCGATTCCCTGGCCAGCAATGACTCCCTGTCCCTGCTGGATGAGGCCCGGTTCCTGTTCCAGCAGTTCCCGGACGTTTTCAGCTATGATGACGTGTTACGTATGATTACCCTGAACGGTGCCCGGGTGCTTGGTGTCGAAGGGCAGGCGGGTTCACTGGAAGTGGGCAAACGGGGTGATTTCCTCGTTGTTGAATTGCCGGAGAACCCGGGCAGGGATCTCGCCGAGGCGGTCATCGAGCGGGGGGTGCTCCGCGAGGTGTATATCCAGGGCGTCAGTCTGGGCATAGTTTGACGGGAAGCAGTTTTCCTTGGACTTTTCCGGAATCGGTTTGGTATCATGACGGCAATGAGTGAAAAAGTAATCTGCAACAACAAGAAGGCCTTTCACGACTATTTCATCGAAGAGAAGTTCGAGGCGGGCATGGTGCTGACCGGCACCGAAGTAAAATCCCTGCGAATGGGCAAGGCTAATCTCAACGATTCCTTTGCTCTGGTCAGAAATGGTGAGGCATTCCTCAATAACCTGCATATTTCTCCCTATGACTTCGGTAACCGGGAAAATCACGATCCGGACCGGATGCGGAAGCTGCTCCTCCACAAACAGGAAATTGCCAAGCTGTTCAGCAAGATCCGTGAACAGGGCTATTCTCTGGTGCCCCTAAGGCTTTATCTGAAAAAGGGCATGGTGAAGGTGGAACTGGGGTTGGCCAAGGGTAAAAAGCTCTATGACAAACGTGAGGATCTGAAACAGAAAGATCATAAGCGTGAGGTGGCCCAGGCACTGAAACAGAGAAACAAGGGATAGGTTCAGGAAACGACAGTTTCGAGTCGAGGTCAAGGAAGCGGAGAAGTGAGGCGGAGTCGTGGCAGCGCCACGACGCACAACGAGCGACGAGGCTGACACCGAGATCGACCGAAAATGGCGTTTCAAATAAGGGGGTGTACTGGTTTCGACGGGGATACTAAGCAAAGGTTGCATGCCGAGGTCCGGGTGGCTCGTAAAACAATCCGGGGCGAATTAAACGCCGACAACTACGAATACGCTTTAGCAGCTTAATACCCTGCTAACGATTTGCCGACCCTCTCCCACGGGGAAGGACAAATCGTCATTTCAGTGGGATAGCCGAGGGGAGTGCCTGTGACCCGACGCGAAATTGCAGCAGGATCGCCAACTGAATATCCCGGCCAGTGGAGCTTCAGGCGGCTAAAACAAATACTGGTATAAGCATGTAGACGCCTTCTGTAGATGATCTTCGGACCCGGGTTCGACTCCCGGCACCTCCACCAATTAAACATCCAGTACAATCTT
>CAYSWG010000064.1:9868-11585 GCA_964434465.1 uncultured Geobacteraceae bacterium | reverse complement strand
TCCGGGATGATGCCGGCAGCAGGCTGCCGGGTATGGCCACGCCAAATGCTTGCGCTGGCGAGTGATTACGGTTATCATTACCCAGTTAATCAGCAACGATTGATAATGACAGTATTTTTCATAAAGCGAGGTCGGCATGGCAAACGAACTGGTTATCAACACCAGCGCCCATGAGACACGGATTGCCCTGATCGAGAATGGCACCATTGCCGAACTCTACATCGAGCGCAGTCGGGTCAAGGGAGTTGTGGGCAATATCTACAAGGGCAAGGTCATTCGGGTTCTGCCGGGCATGCAGGCGGCTTTTGTCGACATCGGCATGGAAAAGGCGGCATTTCTCTATGTGGCCGATGTCTTCGAGGCCATTGAAGATTTCGAGACGTTCATGGACGGTAACGACAAGAAAGAGAACGGCCAGGACGGGGAGGGCCAGGGTCTCAACCCCATGCACCCCATCGAGGAGCTGCTCCAGGAGGGTCAGGAAATACTGGTGCAGGTTTCCAAGGAGCCCATCGGTACCAAGGGAGCGCGTATTACTTCTCATATTTCCCTGCCCGGGCGCCATCTGGTGTATATGCCGACGGTTGACCACGTGGGCATTTCCCGGCGTATCGAAAATGAGACGGAACGGGAGCGTCTCAAGGAGATCGTCGAGCGTACCAGACCGACGGCCGGTGGTTTCATTGTCCGGACCGTATCGGAAGGGAAAAGCGAGGAGGATCTGCAGGCGGATATGCTCTACCTGACCAAGCTGTGGGAAGAGGTGGTGTCCAGGAACGAGAAGGTTTATGCCCCCAGCCTGATCCATTCCGACCTGGACGTTACCCAGAAAGTGGTGCGGGATATCCTCAGCGAGGATGTCGACCGGATCGTCGTCGATTCCAGGCCGGAGTACGACAAGGTTGTCCAGTTCATCACCACCTTCATGCCGAAAATCAAATATTCCATCGAGTTCTATGAAGAAAACGAACCCATATTTGATCATTTCGGTCTGGAGGTGGAGATCAGCCGTGCCCTGGGTCGCAAGGTGTGGCTCAAGTCCGGCGGCTATATCATCATCGAGCAGACCGAGGCGCTTACGGCCGTTGATGTGAATACGGGCCGCTATGTGGGCAAGCACAATCTGGAGGATACCATTCTCAAGACCAATCTTGAGGCGGTCAAGGAGATAGCCTACCAGTTGCGATTGCGCAATATCGGCGGTATCATCATCATCGACTTCATCGACATGGAGAAAGAGGTCAACCGGGACAAGGTATTCAATGCCCTGGAAGAGGCCATGACCTCGGACAAGTCGAAAACCAACATTCTCAAGATGTCGGAACTTGGCCTGGTGGAGATGACCCGCAAGCGGGTCCGGGAGAGTATCGGCCGCATGATGTGCGAGCCATGTCCCTACTGCGAAGGGCTTGGCTACATCAAGTCGAAGACCACCGTCTGCCAGGAGATTTTCCGGGAACTTCGCCGGGAGATGCTTGATGTCCACGGCAGCAAGGTGATGCTGACCGTGCATCCCCAGGTGGCCGACCTGCTCTATGACGAGGAGCGCCGTGGTCTGGAAGATCTGGAGAAACGCTTCAAAAAACGGATAGTCGTCCGAGCCAAGCCGGGTTTTCATCAGGAACAGTTTGAAATTTCCGTCAACTGATCACCAGGGAGCGAAAGGAGTGTCTATGATAGGGACACCGTTGAAGGGCAGTGCAGTACGACTCATGTT
>CAYSWG010000064.1:0-9858 GCA_964434465.1 uncultured Geobacteraceae bacterium | reverse complement strand
CTTGGTTGTGGCGAGTTGGGTCGCGAGGTGGTTATCGAAGCGCAACGCCTGGGCGTTGAGGTGATCGCCGTTGACCGGTACGCCCATGCGCCGGCCATGCAGGTTGCCCATCGCAGCCATGTTATCAACATGCTGGATGGTGAGGCCCTGAAAGAACTGATCCGCCGTGAGCGCCCCCACTACGTGGTGCCGGAAATCGAAGCCATCAATACGGTTGCCCTGCTGGAACTGGCGCAGGAGGGGTTCACGGTGATTCCTACAGCCAGGGCGACCAATCTGACCATGAACCGGGAAGGGATTCGCCGTCTGGCGGCGGAGGAATTGGGGCTTCCCACGGCCGGGTATCGTTTTGCAACGAGCCTGGATGAGTTCCGCGACGGGATTGGGGAGATCGGCCTGCCCTGCGTGGTCAAGCCGATCATGAGTTCCTCGGGCAAGGGGCAGAGCGTGGTGCGGAATGAGGCGGACATCGAGAATGCCTGGCAGTATGCCGTTGAAGGAGCCCGTGGCACGGCGGATAAGGTCATTATCGAGGAGTTCATTCACTTCGACTACGAGATTACCCTGCTGACGGTACGGTATGCCGGCGGTACCCGTTTCTGCCCGCCCATCGGCCATGTGCAGATCAAGGGGGATTACCATGAGTCCTGGCAGCCCATGGCCATGACCGCCGCCGCCCTGGAGGAGTCCCGGCGCCAGGCCAAGGTGGTTACCGATGCCCTGGGCGGGTTCGGCATCTTTGGTGTCGAGTTGTTCATTGCCGGGGACAAGGTGTATTTCAGTGAAGTATCGCCCCGCCCCCACGATACGGGAATGGTGACCATGGTTTCCCAGAATCTCTCTGAGTTTGAACTGCACGTGCGGGCAATTCTCGGTCTGCCGGTGCCTGAGGTGGTGAATCTTGGCCCCGCAGCGTCCCACGTCATCCTCGCCGAGGTGGCCGCTTCCGATGTGGCTTTTGACGGGCTTGCCGAGGCACTGTCCGTTCCGGAAACCAAACTGCGCCTGTTCGGCAAACCGGACACCCGTCCCGGACGACGCATGGCTGTTGCCCTTTCCCTGGGCAAGGATACGGATGAAGCGCGTCAGCGGTCCGAGCAGGCAGCCCGTGCGGTTAAGGTCATGACGAACCTGTAGCATCTTATCCCCAGTATCGGGATGGGCACGAACCGGTCCCGTTGTGATCTGCCGCGCCTGGTGGGGCGCCAAGAAATTCCTTGACAGCACCGCTGAAGTTATCTATGTTGTGACGCTCGTATCGAATACAGTAAAAAGGTGGTGAGGGAACATGTACGCAGTAGTCAAAACCGGAGGGAAGCAATACAAAGTTTCCGAGGGCGACCTGCTTAAGGTCGAAAAACTTGAGGGTGCAGTCGGCGATACCGTCGAGCTCACCGAAGTCCTGATGGTTGGCGGCGAAAAGGTTGCAATCGGAACACCTTTAGTGCCCAGCGTCTCTGTGATCGGCAAAATTGTCGAGCAGGGAAAAGACAAGAAGATTCTTGTCTTTAAAGCCAAGCGGAGAAAGAATTCCAGGAAGCTTAACGGGCACCGTCAACTGAGGACCGTTTTGAAAATAGAAAAGATCAACGCGTAAGGGGTATTCCCTGGTAACGGGAGGGTTACACAATGGCTCATAAGAAAGCGGGCGGCAGTACACGGAACGGTCGCGATTCAGCCGGACAACGACTCGGCTGCAAGAAATACGGTGGCGAACTGGTAAAGGCCGGCAATATTATTTACCGCCAGCGGGGCACCAGCATTCACCCCGGGAATAATGTGGGCTGCGGCAGGGATTATACCCTTTTTGCCCTGATCGACGGTATCGTTACATATGAACGGAAGGGCAAGGATCGCAAGAAAGTTTCCGTCTATCCTGCCTGATCAGCCACAAGCCCGGTCATCGGTTTGCCGTGGTCCCCAGTGACCTCTGCCGCTGGTGTCTGATTCGTATCAATCGTCAAAGCCTGAGGCTGTCCGGTCTCAGGCTTTGCTCATTCAGGAAGAGTGTTCAGAGTGTTCCCATGCAGTTTATCGATGAAGTGATAATTGAGGCCCAGGCCGGGCATGGTGGCGCCGGCTGCGTTTCCTTCCGTCGGGAGAAGTTCATCCCCTTTGGCGGACCGGACGGCGGCGATGGCGGCAAGGGTGGCGACGTGATTATCCAGGTGTCGGAGAGTATCGCCACCCTGCTGGACCTGCGTCACCGGCCGCACCAGAAGGCCGGACGTGGCGCCCATGGCATGGGCAAGGATCGTCACGGCGCCAATGGCAAGAACCTGGTCATTCCGGTTCCCTCCGGGACGACCATCCGCGATGCGGATACGGGCGAAGTGCTGGTCGACCTGACCGGACCGGGGGAGCGGATTGTGGTGCTGCGCGGTGGCCGGGGCGGGCAGGGGAATGCCCGCTTTGCCACGTCCACCAACAAGGCGCCGAAATTCGCCCAGCCCGGCGAGCCGGGTGAAGAGCGCCGCTTGAAGCTGGAGTTGAAGCTGCTTGCCGATGTTGGCCTGTTCGGCATGCCCAGTGTTGGCAAATCATCGTTTATCAGTAGAATATCGGCAGCCCGACCAAAGGTGGCCGATTACCCTTTCACGACCCTTACCCCCAATCTTGGTGTGGTCGAATATAAAAATTTCCGCTCCTTTGTCGTTGCCGATATTCCCGGACTCATCGAGGGGGCCCATCGGGGTGCGGGCCTTGGGCACCGCTTTCTCAAGCATGTGGAACGGAACCGTCTCTTGCTGCATATACTGGATCTTTCTTTCATGCCTGATCGGGACCCGATCCGCGAGTACGAGGCGCTGAACAGGGAACTGCTCCTTTTTGATGAAGAGCTGGCCCGGAAGCCGCAGATTGTCGTCATCAACAAGATCGACCTGCCTACGGTGCGGGAAAACCTGGCAGCGGTGGCCACCTACTTCAGTGAACGGAACATAGCCCTGTTTCCCATTTCCGCCGCCACGGGTGAAGGAATTCCGGCCTTATTGGACGAGATCGCCGGCCGGTTATGGGGTCCCGCTGTGCAGAATACGTTTTAGCAGTTTGTTGAAAAACTACTGTGTAGAGCCGTCCGGGAGGTGCCGCTGCCATGGGAACAGAATTGATTGCACAGGCAAAACGGATTGTCATCAAGATCGGCAGCCGGGTTCTCACCGGGGAGGATCACGGTCTGGATCGCCAGTTTCTGCATGTTCTGGCCGGGGAAGTTGCCCGGCTGCGAACAGCAGGCCGCGAGATTATTCTCGTCTCTTCAGGGGCGATTGCTGCGGGGATTGGCGCTTTGGGGCTGGCCGAGCGGCCGCGGAGCATTCCCCAGAAGCAGGCGGCGGCGGCCGTGGGGCAATCAAAGCTCATGCAAGCCTATGAGGAGGCCTTTTCCGACCATGGCCTCAAGGTTGCCCAGGTTCTCCTGACCGGTGATGACTTGTCGCACCGTCGCCGTTTTCTCAACGCCCGGGCAACGCTGGACGCACTCCTTGCCTACGGCGTCGTCCCGGTTATCAATGAGAACGACACGGTGGTTGTTGCCGAGATCAAGTTCGGCGACAATGATAACCTGTCGGCCCTGGTTACCTGTCTTGTCGAAGCAGAACTCCTGCTGATCCTGACCGATATCGACGGCTTCTACGATGCGGACCCGCGCAGCAACCCTGACGCACGCCTCGTACCTCTGGTCAGCGCCATAACCCGCGGTATTGAACGGGCAGCCGGCGGCAGCGGTTCCAAGGTGGGGACCGGAGGTATGGCTACCAAGATTGCCGCTGCCAAGAGGGTTGGGCGCTTTGGTGTACCGACCCTGTTGATTAATGGCCGGAATCCGCTGAGCCTGCCCCGCGCCCTGGCCGGCGAGGAGGTAGGCACTCTCTTCCTGCCCTCGAGAGAAAGCCTTAACCGGCGCAAACACTGGATTGCCTATACACTCCGTCCTTCCGGCCGCATCATGGTTGATACAGGCGCACTGGTTGCTCTGTCCCGCCATGGCAAAAGTCTGTTGCCGTCGGGGGTTCTTTCCGTTGAAGGGGATTTCGACCGGGGAGGCTGCGTTCGTATCTGCGGCAGTGACGGCAGCGAATTTGCCCGGGGCATCTCCGATTATTCCCGCGCTGAAATCGAACGGATCAAGGGGCATAAAAGCAGCGAGATCGAAGATGTGCTCGGCTACCGTTATGGCGACGAGGTGGTTCACCGGGACAATCTGGCGATCCTCTGACCGGCTGCCGGGAGGGACGATGGTTTATGCATGAAGACACCACATGGGTGAGGAGGAGCAGTACATGACCAATGTCGAAACGATAGAATCCATTGCCGCCCAGGCCCGGCAGGCGTCGCGGGTGATAGCCCGCCTTTCGTCCCGGGTCAAGAATGAGCTGCTCACCGAAATGGCTGCGGCGCTGGTGGAAAACTGCGCCACGCTGCTTAAGGAAAATGCCCGGGATCTGGCTGCGGCCGAAAAGAAGAACCTTTCAGCGGCCATGATGGACCGGTTGCTGCTTGATGCGACGCGCATCGCCGCCATGGCTGAGGGATTGCGCGAGGTGGCCGCACTGCCTGACCCGGTTGGGGAAGTGACCCGCATGTGGAAGCGTCCCAACAATCTGATGGTTGGTAAAATGCGTATTCCCCTGGGAGTGATCGGCATTATCTATGAAGCGCGCCCCAATGTGACGGCTGACGCTGCCGCCCTTTGTCTCAAGGCAGGCAATGGCGTGGTGCTGCGTGGCGGGTCGGAGGCGATTCATTCCAATGTGGCCATAGCCACCATTCTGCAAGGGGTTCTGACCCGGGCGGGTTTGCCGGCTGCAGCCATTGCCGTGGTGCCGTTCACTGATCGGGAGGGGGTCATGGCCCTCCTCCGCCAGGAAGCGTTTATCGACCTGATCATCCCCCGCGGCGGCGAGAGCCTGATCCGCTTCGTGGTGGAGCATTCTAAGATCCCGGTCATCAAGCACTACAAAGGTGTTTGTCATCTGTTTGTGGATGCTACGGCGAATTTCGATATGGCAGAGCGGATCATCGTCAACGGTAAAACCCAGCGCCCCGGAGTCTGCAATGCCCTGGAGACGTTGCTGATCCACAAGGATGTGGCGGAGCTGTTTGTGCCGCGCATCTTTGCCGCCTTGTCCCGTTTAGGGGTGGAGGTTCGTGGAGACGGGATTTTCCGGCAGTTTGCCCCCGGGGCGAAAAAGGCGACGGAGGCGGACTGGTACGAGGAGTTTCTCGATTTGATCCTGGCGGCGCGCATCGTTGATGACCTGGACGAAGCCATGGAGCATATCGCCACCTATGGCTCCCTGCACACGGAAGCCATTGTCACCGCCGATTACGCCAATGCCCAGCGATTTCTGCGGGAAGTAAACTCCGGAGTGGTGCTGGTCAATGCATCGACGCGTTTCGCCGATGGCAACCAGTTGGGACTCGGTGCCGAGATCGGCATTTCAACCACCAAACTTCATTCCTTCGGCCCCATGGGGCTCGAAGATCTGACCACGACAAAGTTCATTGTCTATGGTGAAGGGCAGGTCCGCCAGTAGCCGGCTGACCCGCAACGGGACGGTATTGCCATGGAATCACCCAGAATCGGCATATTTGGCGGTACCTTCAATCCGATACATCATGCCCACTTGCGCATTGCCGAAGAGATTCGCGAGGCGTTTTCCCTGACCGGAGTTGTCTTTGTTCCGGCAGCCACACCGCCCCACAAGCCCCTGGCCGATGAACTGCCGTTTGCCGACCGGCTGGAGATGGTTCGTCGCGCGGTTGCCGACAATCCCTTTTTTACCGTATCGGACCTGGAAAGCAGGCGGGAGGGTAAGTCCTACTCCATAGATACCATTATGGCTTTTCGCGATCAGTATCCCGACGGGCAACTGTTTTTCATCATGGGTGGCGATTCTTTTGCCGAGTTCAGTACTTGGAAACGATATACGGATATTTTTGCCAGTTGTAATATTGTCGCCATAACACGACCGGGAACGGCCACATCCCTGCTTGAGGGGCTGCCCGTTGCCCTTGCCCATGAGTTTTGTTATCATGCAGCGGAACAGCGGCTTGTCCATTGTTCGGGACACGCTGTCTACTATATGGAAGGAACCCAAATGGACATTTCTTCCACCACAATCCGCTCGCTCATCAAGCAGGGGAAGTCTGTCAGGTACCTGCTGCCGGCGGCGGTTCAACACTATATTTCAGAACAGAGGTTATATGCGCGAACAGAAAATAACTGAGCTGACATCCCTGGAGCGGGCGCTGCGTTGCGCTGCTCTGGCTCTTGATAAAAAGGCCGTTGATGTGAAGATCCTGGAGATCAGCAGAATTTCGTCCATTGCCGATTACCTGGTCCTGGTCACGGGCTATTCCGACCGGCAGACCCAGGCCATAGCCGAATCGGTACGACTGGGTCTGAAGAAATTCGGCAAGGTACTGGACATTGAAGGGGCGAAGGAGGGCAACTGGATAGTCATCGATTATGGTGATGTCATCCTTCATGTCTTCCGGGAAGAACTGCGTCACTACTACAATCTGGACGAACTGTGGGCGGCGGCGACGCGGGTGGAGATCCCCGAAGAATACCAATGGGACAAAAACCCGGCGTGAAGCTGCATGTGCTATGGGTGGGTAAAACCCAGGAATTCTGGATCAGGACCGGTATCGATGAGTATGCCGGTCGTATCCGCCGCTATTGCCCGTTGTCCATCGGCGAGGCTAAAGAGGAAAAAGGCTCGGCTGATCCCGCGCTGCGCGAGCGGGAGAGCGACCGTCTCGTCAAACTGCTGCCCAGGTCCTGTCGCTTGATCCTTCTGGATGAAACCGGTCCGGCCATGACGTCCCCCCAATTTGCTGCTTTTCTCGGTTCGTGCCGGGACTGTGCCGTACCTGATCTGGCCTTCGCCATTGGCGGGGCTCATGGTTTTAC
Organism: uncultured Geobacteraceae bacterium; assembly: GCA_964434465.1. Lineage (GTDB taxonomy): Bacteria > Desulfobacterota > Desulfuromonadia > Geobacterales > Geobacteraceae > RPRC01. The sequence continues at coordinate 2,939 of CAYSWG010000064.1, read as the reverse complement.
GGATGGTTTCCGCGCCCGTGCCCACGGGGCATTGGCCCTGTCTGCCATGACCATGACACACCAGATGGTGCGGGTTGTTCTTCTTGAACAGATATATCGCGGCTTCACCATTCTGAACCGGGGACCCTATCACCACTGATCCGTCTGTTACGCTTCCGCATCCGTTACTAATCTTTCTCTCTACCACACGAGTATTCCCGGGAGGTTTCATGCCGAGACCACTGCTTCTCATGATCCTTGACGGCTGGGGCATGTCCCCCGTCCGCGACAATAATGCCGTTGCCCTGGCTGACCCGCCGATCATGGGCAGGCTCCTTGCCGAGTACCCCATGACAACGCTGCAGGCATCGGGCATGGCGGTCGGTTTGCCCGCTGGTCAGATGGGCAATTCGGAAGTCGGTCATCTCAATATCGGCGCCGGACGAGTCGTTTACCAGGAACTGTCCCGCATCAGCAAGGCGATCGACGACGGCAGCTTCTTCGAGAACCAGGTCCTCCTGGATAGCCTCGGGAAGCTTCGCACTGCCAGTGGCAGACTGCATCTGGCCGGTCTGCTTTCCGATGGCGGCGTACACTCCCACGTGACCCATCTGATCGCGCTTTTGGAACTTGCCCGGCGCAACGGCATCAACGAGGTGTTCGTCCATTGCTTCCTTGACGGTCGTGATACGCCTCCCCAGAGTGCCGACGGTTACATAACCGAACTGGAGCAGGCTATGGCTGATCTCGGTATCGGCCGTATTGCAACGGTCATGGGGCGTTTTTATGCCATGGATCGTGATAATCGCTGGGATCGGGTGGAAAAGGCGTATCGCGCCATGGTCCATGGTGAGGGTCGGCAGGCTGATTCCGCCGCCCAGGCTGTTGCCGACAGCCACGCCGCCGGGATTACCGATGAGTTTGTGCTGCCCGCGGTGGTGACTGCTCCAGGAGGGTCTGTGGGCACCATGGGGGATGATGACGGGGTGATTTTTTTCAATTTCCGGGCCGACCGGGTACGGGAACTTACCCGCGCTTTCACCGAATCGGGCTTCAGTTGTTTCCCGGTGGCCGGCCGGCCGCAGCTGGCTTCCTTTGTCTGCATGACCGAGTATGACGAGACTTTTGCGTTGCCCGTGGCTTTTGCTCCGGAAGGTTTGAAGAACATTTTCGGCGAGGTGCTCAGCGCGGCAGGTTTGCGTCAGCTCCGTATCGCCGAGACGGAGAAATACGCCCACGTGACGTTCTTCTTCAATGGCGGCAACGAGGCCCACTTTCCCGGCGAGGACCGGGTGCTGATTCCTTCTCCAAGGGATGTGGCAACCTATGACCTTAAACCGGAAATGAGTGCGCTTCAGTTGACCGATACCGTTCTGGAGCGCATTGCCACGGGGAATTATGATGTCATTGTTCTCAATTTTGCCAATCCGGACATGGTTGGCCATACGGGAGTGCTGGAAGCGGCAATACGGGCTATTCGAACGGTGGATTCCAGTGTCGGCCGGATAGTTGAGCGGGTTCTGGCGGTCGGTGGGGCGCTGCTCATCACTGCCGACCACGGTAATGCTGAAACGATGGCTGACCCCCAGGGTCATCCCCATACCGCACACACCTGCAATCCGGTGCCGTGCATTCTGGTGGATGACCGTCGTCGGGGGGCGAGCCTTCGACCCGGCGCTCTGGAGGATATCGCGCCTACGTTACTCCACCTGCTCGGTATCGCCCAGCCTGCTGAAATGACGGGCAGGAGTCTCCTGCTCGAATAAGATACTCTGTGAACAAGTCGAAAGCGGGATCGGTCACTGTCGATGCCGCTTTTCTTTTTGTGCGGCAAAGCCTCCGCCGACGGTTTTGACGCGCAAACCGTAGTGTCGTATCAGTTCGCCCAGCGCATGGGGCGGGATAATCTTCTTCCAGCCCCCATGAAAGTGATCGGCCACCAGGAGCAGTCCCCCCACTTCCAGTCGTGCCGTTACTGCCTGGATGGCGCGTTCCAGCAGTTCCCTGTCGTGCAGAGCCGGTCCGCCCAGCAGGCCGTTGCAGAGGATGATTCGATACCGTGGTTCGTGGACGAGGGGATGGCGGAGAACGTTGTCCCGAAAAAACCTGATCGAACAGGGGCAGATTGAGGTGAAGAGCGCTGCAGTTGCGAGGCGATAGGCTGCTTGCCGCTCCCCGTCATGGGGAAACGTGCCATGTGCTGCGGCGAAAAGCTCAAGGGGGTCGAGGGAGCAGCCGTCGATCTGGTACTGGTCGGCGTTCAGGCCGCTGTTCTCCATGAGCAGGGCGAGGTCATAGGCGCCTTCGCCGGTGCCGCAGGCGGCATCAAGGCAGCGTATCGGCATGGCGGTTACGTTGCTGTGCTTTTTCAACCAGTCTTTGAGAAAAGCCTGCTGCGCCGGGTAACGGGCAAAGCTGCCGCCATGGTGCTGCGGCAGAAACAGGGTGAAGAGAAACAGTTCCCGAAAGCGTTCTTCGCGGCAGAGTCTTTCAAGGAGCAGGGCAGGATTGGCGGGAGGTCCGGCTCCTGCGGTGCGCTGCAGAAGGTCCAGCCAGGTTGTTCCCTGGGGCAGATGCTGGCTCTCCTTTGCTGGAGGGTAGCGAAGGCTGAGCGCCAGGAAGGAGCGGAGCGCCTGCCGGATTTCAGGAAAGGGAAGATATGCTTCGGTCAGGGCGCGCATCTCGTTACGTATTATCAGACCTGGCGCCCAGAGACCGTAGGGGTAGCGTGTGGCGTAGACGGAAAATCGCTCCGAGAGCCGAGTTGCCCTTCGGTCCAGGGAACGGTCGCTGATCGTGCCGCCATGGATAAGCGTGCCGAGGTTCGCCTTGGTTGTTACCGGTGAGCGGGTAGCTTGGTAGCTTGGCTGCTGGTGGAGGGTGCTGTTCCAGTCGACCGTTGGAGCCTGATCAGAACGCGAAGCGCAATCCTCCCTCGAACCAGCGTCGGGGTTTCTTGT
>CAYSWG010000063.1:0-11806 GCA_964434465.1 uncultured Geobacteraceae bacterium | reverse complement strand
CAGATCAAGGCCCCGTCCTTGATCTGCACATTAGGGAACTGTTCTTTTAGTCGGGCAGCCAACGACTGGTGATGTTCATTGTTTTTGAGGTCCCATGCCCCTCTCATTTCGCTGTATACCTGTTTTCCATCACTGGTCATGGAAACAGTCTGGATTCCGTCGCTATTCGCATACCTGATATCGACTCCGTGGTGATCACGGAGAAAAGACTGAAACCCTCCCATCGAAAGGTTGCCATCCCTATCGCCATAACCGCCTGCCACGGCAGCCCGCTGCAGCATTTCGAACTTACCAAGCTCATTCTGCATCTTGCCGCCTTCAGAAGTAAGAACGCCCTTATCGCCGAATTCCTGATAAAATTCAGAGGCTGCGATACCCTTAAGCGCTGAAATATTACCCATGTATTGTCCCATGCTCTCTGCGCTGTACCCTTTTTCTTCCATTTTCTTCAACTCGGCTGAGGCCTGAGTATTATGAAAGTTTGCTCTCTCGGTAAGCATTCCGGTAGTATCCCCGCCCCAGTGCTTATCAGCAACGTTCTGGATAGATGCAGAATCAGCATAACTCCTTATATTTCCCATTTCAGAAAGATATGCCGCATACTGCATTTCACTGCCCTGGAAGCCATGGGCCCTGGCTGTGTCATAAGACTTCTGCCAGCCAAGGTCCCCGCCATATTGCCTGCTGGCTTCTATATTGGAAAATTCAGTTGCCGCAGCAGCTACAGCCTCATCACGACCCATGCCTTGGTTTTGCTCCTGATGATAGTCCGCCCTGGAATTCAGGGCATTTCTGTAAGCCTGCTTGTCATTTATGGTCTTGATCATGTCAGAGGATGTAGTGGAAGCCAGCATATCCACCATCCCGCCGCCATTTCCCCCAGCCTTCCAGCTTTGGAATGCCTGACTGTACCCCTCCATACGGGAAGTATCCACTTGGCCGGCAAATCTCCCGAGGGCTCCGCCTGCGCCTATAGTAGCGCCATACTGAATCGATTTTTCCTGTTGATTGGAATGCGACTGCGCTGCGGTATCAACTCCTCCCTGACTGACAATGGCAGTGGAGTTTCCCATATTTGCGCCCATATCGCTCATAGCCTGTCCGCTCCCGGCCTTCGCGAGTTGTTGATCACTCATCCCGCCATAGGTCACATTGGCTCCCATGTCCTTAAAGGCCTTTGCAGCTATACCAGTAGTCACAATGTCCGCCCCGCCATAAGTCTGAGCTGCCTTATAGTGTGCAGCTGCCTGCGCAGTGCGGGCGGCTCCTTCTGTGCCGGTCACCGTGCCTGCCGCTTGGTTCTGCGTGAGATTTGTGCTGCCCTGGATACTGCTGGCAAGATGAACAAGTGCTGAGTCCGATCCCTTTGCTATGGCAAAGGCGATCATGGGAACAGCCCATGCCATATAACCGGCCATGGCAACAAGATCATTCGTTGATTCATACACAAGAGGCATTGTTCCCAACGCAAAATAGTTCTGAGAGGAGGACAGGACAGCAGCAGCCCTGACATTCACGATCAGATTCAGTATTGCATAGAGTGGAGACCAGAGCATCAGCCAAAAGAGCATGATGAAATACATATGAAGGGTCTTACCTCCGAGAGGCGTCAGCATCATAAGAAAGAGCACAGGAAACATGCCATAAATGAATGCTTCGAGTATTTGGCGTATTATCGGCATATATTTCTTGGCCATTTCCCCGCCCGTGGCCCAGGCGCTTCGCTGTTGCTGCTGACTCAAAGCAGCGGCGTAGGCAACAGCATCAGAGCTGACACCTGTCATTGTTGCCGTTTCGGCCATGGCGGACGATATCATGTTTACGCCAATGGCATGCTTCATGGCAGTCGTGGCGTCTGTCCCCACATTAAGAAGATTCTGAAGCACGGTTGGAGTAGCGCTTACAACGTCCGCCTGCAGGTAACTTTGCAGGGCTGAATAGGAGGCTGTTGTTGCGGTGCCGAACTGTCCATCCAATACCCCGTAAGCGTTGCCGCATGTTGTGGCCTGCCCGGACGGGACCGTCGCGGAGTAGGTCTTGGTATATGAATTCTGTGAATGGGTAGTGGCGGTCATTTCCCCCCATATGTTGTTTGAGTAAATAACCGTATTAAGGTCTTTCTCTCCCCATAGCACGCTTGTGAAAAAACAGTCCTTTATGTAGTCGTTAAGCGTCCTTTTGAAATAAGGATCTGTCGGCGTAGCGTTTTTGAATGAATCGAGAAGCATAACGGAAAAAGCAAAGCCGGTCTTGTTAAAGCGCATGTCGTTAGGCAGGGCGAAACTGTTCTCAAAGAGCGTAGTCAGTCCCTTCTCTGTTGATGTGAAAATATGGGCAAACAACGCGACTCCGTAGGGCACGTTATTCACACCTGCCGATGTATTCTTGATCTGGTCATATATCACAACATCCGTCTTGGGTACAAACAGCACATAGAACATCACGATCACAAAAACATACTGTCTCACTATTCCAAGAAATATTTGTGTAACATTCATGGAGAAGAAGAGCTGATAAAAGAGGATCAGGAAACCCAGGATTATGGATATCCTTGTCAGAGTCGTAAAACTGCCGCTCCCCATAAGGTCCCTGACGGCTGTAAATATCTTGATCAGAAAATCGGAATTGCCGTAGGTAAAGACTTCCATTCAGGCTTACCTCATCCCTCTTGCAAAGCGGTAGCTGTCAAGAAGTTTGGTCCGGGACAATTCCTGGTAAATAATCTGCTCCATCATGACGGTTTTCTGAAAAGCATCACCTATGCTGTCTCGTAGCGCTTCCCACACCGCCTTACGACGATCTTCACTGGCCTGAAGCTCGGTATTTATCTTATCCGGAATCCCCGCGATTTTGTCTCTGACCTCAGTAGTCATGCTGGCTTTTACAGCCTGCACCTGGGAGGTAAGGTTGCGGGTCTTATGAAGCGCGTGCTGACTCGCAAAATAGGCAATATCATATGCAACCGGAAACGCAAGCGTATCGATCAGGCTGTCACTCATAAGATTGTCGATAGTTGCATCGCCGGTCTTGCCCCTGATATGTTCCACTGTGGCAGCCAGGGACATCAGTCTGAAGACAGGCACGCGGGATGCATTTACCATGTCGATATCGGCCTGGGCAAGGCTCCCGGTACTGCCGCTCTTGATCGCGTCCCTTATCCTGACAAGTGACTGCTTGACCTTGTAACCCAGACCTTTGGTCTCGTCATTAGTATAAGTGCAGTTGGTATTGACCGTGTCCGATACCGCCGACTTCTCGGCATATTGACCCATAACCATGGCGTCAATCAGGTAAGGCGCGGATTTGGGGACGTTGCATCCCGGATCAAAGTGAATGGGCGGCACAGTATCAGTGCTTTCCTCGGCGGAAAGCTGATAGACATCACCATATCTCGCCCGCATTATGCTTTCAAACGGAAAGGCGTTCAGGTCCTCCTCATTAAACGCCTGTCTCATGAAGGGGACAAGAAAAGAGACAGCCCCGAGTTTCTTGGCGCAGTCCATATTTGTGCGTGAACCTGTATATCCTGCATAATAGTCATAGCAGCCGGCATAAGTGTTGATCCAGTTTTTGTATTTTTGCGTCACATTGTTCATGGCATCCGCTGCCGAGGCCAGCCAGGAATTATTCTGACCGCTTCCCTGAGCGCTTCCGACCGAAAGTCCGAGCTGCTCGCCCGACCAGCCGACAAGGGCCTTTGAGGCCTGGCAACTGTTTACGTTTATGTTGTTTATCATGTTTGCAAGGGCATCAAGCGAGTCCAGGATATTCTTGCAGTCAGGACAGAGCACTCCCAGTGCCAGCTGAAAGGCAAAAGCAGGAGCTGCGCTTAATATCGCCTGCAGTTTTTGAACGAGATATTCAAAATTGAGATAGCTGAAACCGCCCCAAACAATATCTATACCGCCGCAACCCACCTTTGCGCTTGGTGGAGTGAAGGAAACCAATGGCTGGTCCTGAAAGTTAAACTGCAACGAAGCCGTACCCCCAACATAGTACCCTCTCTCCTGCCCCTGGTACGATTTTGGGGCCGAGGACTTGATGTCGCTGAAAATCTGAGACATGTAGGCGCTCATGTCGGCTGATGACATGGAAAATTGCATAAATATGATAGTAACGATCAGAACAACTGAAAAAATACGTTTCTGTAAGGCGGTTATCATTGCTCTATCCTAACTTTCCGGATACTTTCCATTTTTTTGATACTGGTAGTAGAAAACAAGCCTGTTCACAATATCGTCGAGGGTGATGATGCCCACCGAAATCGGCTGAAAAACAGGTCGATCCCGTTCGTCCCGAAAGACAGCTATAAGCGTGGGAGTGGACTTAACCTGAAATTTCTCAAAAAAGAGCGGTTCGACGGCACAATCACCAAACCCGGGGCCGCATTCGTTGGAACTAATTGTCTTTACGGTCATGCCGTAATCGGACCGGAGAAAGTCTATGATCTTGTTCTGTTCATGGCAGTAGGGACATTCATTAGACACAAAGAAGATAAGACCGGTGTTGTCCCTGATTTCTTCCATGACAGCCCGCTTTTCTTTTGCGACTACTTTATTGCGGACCTGCGCGCCAAAATTACTGGTGGGTTGTCTCACTGTCATATCAAGCTCAGGGTGCTGAAGGAGAGTGTCTCGCCACGTATAGGCAAAGGTCATCGTCTTGTCCTTCATGAAGTCCTGCATCCGCAGATAGGCAAGCATTTTGACACTATCTGGATGATAAACCGCCTCTTCCTTAACACGATCAAGGAGTTCTCTGAATTCTTTTGCGGTCAGAGTTTCAAGGTATTGCGTATCCTGAACCCTTTCCCAGTCAAGGGGCATGTCTTTTGCCTTTTCCATTCTTGTCTGCAATTCTTCTTTAGTATCCTTTTTTTCATCAGTCTGAGGGGGCTTGCAATATTCCCGAAAAAACCATCCCCTTTCCTTGTCTGCATAGTACTGTTTGTCGAGAGGTCGGCAGAGATACAGTTCCGTATAATTCCCCTCTTCGGCAAATGCATATTGCGATAGAAACAGAAGAGACAGGACAATCCTAAGCCCTTTCATATCCCAATATCCCGTGAAGAAACATCTCTGCAGATTCCTTGACAGTGTTCTGTTCGGGAGGAAGTTCGATATATTTATGCAGTTCTCCCCTCTCGTAATCGCCACTTCTCTTCTTTTTTTTCTTCTTGTCCTTTTCCTTTTCGCTGCGTCTTATAATCATATGCCTGCCTCTCCTCATTACGGCACTGGTTCTATAAATATTACTTGTGCTTTTTCGATACTGGCGATCAGATGATCTTGGTTACTTTGCCGATTATCCACTCGCGCCGGACAAAACCCCAGAACTTGGAATCAAAGCTGTCTTTGGTCTCACCTATGGCAAAGTATCTGTCTTTGGGAATTATCCCGTCATATTCGAATGCCTGCAGTGCTCTGCCGGTCTTGCTGAATTCCTTGGCAGTGCCAAGATATTCCCCATCACAATAATAATCCCGGCCTCGATTCTGCAGGTATTCGCCTTCCATACAACCCAGCCGTTTGACAAAGTCACGGCCATGCCTGGGATCGTTAGATTTAGCAAGGAACCTGAATGCGAAGTATTCTCCCTTTGCAGGGGAAATATTCCCTCTGTCGGTTATCCCGACAACGAAATTTACGCTATAGTCCGTCTGAACCGCGAACCGATAGCGCGGCTGAATCCAGAAGGCTATTAGCGAAATAATGAAGCCCGAAAGGACAAATATGACAGTCTTTTCAAGACGGCCAGAGGCCTTCTTTTGAGCCTTATCGCTTATATTCTTCCGTAATATTCCTGAACTGTTCCGCATTAAGGACCGCCTCCTTGAGTAAAACAAGCTCTTTTCTTGTCTGAAGGTCTTTGGTGACGCTATCAAAGAAGGCCCCGACTTCCTGTACTGCCTGTTCGCGGTCCATCTTCTGTGTCTTGACCTGTTCATAGGTTACGAGCTCTTTCAGATCGATAATTACGATTTCGCGATGACAATATTGCCGCGTTACGAAAAATGAGGCCGCTACTGATATTGCGATAGTTATGAGCATTCCGGCTGCTATCCGTAGGTTTCTATGCATTTCTGTATGCCCTCCTCCAGTCCGTAGTTATCCACCATCTTTTTTCTCCTTGAAACGTCTTCAGCATCGGTTGTGTATATCCAATAAAGCTGTCTCGGGATCTCAAGCCTGCCCACGCCCCGTCCAAACGGGGTAATAAAGAAAATTTCTGAATAATATCCCTTGACCGTCTTGAGACTGCCAAGCTGGTCGAACTCATATTCGGAGAGCGCAATCTTGCTCTCGTTTTTCAGCATATTTATGCTCTCCTGCTTCTGACTCAGCAAAAGCCAGTGGGCCGACTGGAACATCATCTCCAACGTGCTCTCATTCTTGTAAAAATCATGGATACCCTGCGTAATTGTTATTGCGCTTGAGCCGTGCTTGCGGAAGGTCCTGTATCCCCGCTCGATGAATTTTGCCACCTGGGGATCATCAAAGAATTGCCATGCCTCATCGAATATCAGCAGCTTTCTCTTGCTCCGGTCGTCGTCCATATAGACGACCCTGTATATGTGATAGAAGAGGACCATCAGTATTACGTTTCTTAAATCCTCGCGATGGCTGAGGTGTTTTAGCTCGAGCACGACGAATTTGTGTGCAAGGTCTATGTTATTTGTCCCGTTGAAAAACTTCCCGAAGACTCCGGCGGAACTCCAGCGAAACAGGTTTGTCGAAAGAAGATTGGTAACCTGCTTCTTAAGAAGGTCCCCCGTCTCCTCAGCAAGCTGTCTCAGAGACTCGATGACCTTATCGACATTCGTCGCCTGCCCGTGCTTAAGCCAGGCGTCCTTGATAGCCTCCTCGATCACTGACTTCTCAGTATCCGTGATCTTTTCTGTGGGTTTTGCCATCTTTGCTATGAGATTTATAAAAAGATCCATGTCCTCGTCTATGTCCCTGCAGTCAGAGAAGGGATTCAGAACTATGTCTGCATCCTCCCTGAAATCAAGAAATACACCCCCGAGGGATTCACATAGGGTCTTGTAGCTTTCTCCCACGTCAATAACCCAGATATTGGAGACCTTCGGTATCGTGTAATACGACGCCAGTATGTGCTGAATCAGAAAGCTCTTGCCCGAGCCTGTTTTGGCCGCAACACATGCGTTATACCCTTCAGCTCCGTCAAACAGGCTGAAGAACATCTGCTGGCCCCTTCGGGACACAAATGGCACATGCGGAGACCCCGTCCCTTTCCAGTCTGCCTGAACCGGGCTCAGATGGGCGGCATTGAAGTCAAACATGGTTCTGTTGCGTTTTATGAGCGCCTCGTCGATCTCATAGGAGAGATTCATAGGGGTTGACGCCAGAAATAGGCCGAGGTTCATTGATCTTATCTCCTCCTGGACCTTATAGCCGCGCATATTGAGCATGCTTTTGAGTATCTGGGCGCTCTTGCTGACAATGGTGAAGTCAGGATGGTACATCCACCAAATGAGATATCCCTTGATCAGTTTATTGCCGTCTACCATTTTTTCCATAAGCCAGGCCGCTTCTTCCTGCTTTTTGGTCAGTTTGACGCTCAGGGCATTGGCGGCCTTCTGCTTATATAGGAATTCAGCCTTCTGCTGCTGGGAGGACCTAGTCTTGTCGTCTTGCAGTGTAATGTTAAGGGTCAACAAGAATGGTGCGTTGATCTGCAGTTCATTTCGATAGACATCTCCGAGGAAAGTCACCGCATCCACAATAGTGACCTCCTCAGGGAACTGCTTTATGGTCAATGCCTTGCCGTATACCCCATCATAGCGAACTGAGGACTTGGCTATTTCGATTTCAGTGTCGGCCTCCACGATCTGTTTGTAGATATACTCGTTTTCATCGTAATGGGACTGCAGCCTCTTGTCGTGGCCGGGATTGTAGAGCAGACTCATGGCATGTATGTACTTTTCAGGTGTAACAAGTTCGGGGAATAGATATGCCGTCTCAAGGGATGTTTTTATGTTCTTTATGGCAACAGCAATGTCGGTGGCCTTTTCTCTGTAGCCCTGTGCGTCATGGGGAAGCTTGAAGGATATGAAAAGCCGGAAGTTCCTGAAGGGAACAGGGACTATATCGGGAAATGCGCCCCTCATTTTGTGCGCTGTAATGAAATTGGCCACACTTTGGCACCAGACCCTGCTTTCGTCATTCTGAAAGTTCCCGTACTGGTCCAGCCGGGCATCAAGAAACCGTGCCGCAAAGGGCTCCAGGTAATCATCCGCCCAAAGGGTTATCTGGATGGCTGTGTGCTGAGGGAGAAAAACAGAAGAGAATATATCCTGCAGCGTCTTGATCGTCTCCTCTCCGGCCAGCGGTTTCGGATATGCTTCAAAGATAAAGCCGACGGTATTGTCCCTGCAGAGATAGCATCCGACCTCTTCATCGTATGCAGCGGCAAGCAGGTACTCCGACAGCGGCTGACGAATGAAGTAACTCTTCAGCTCTTCCACAAGTAGACCTGCAGTAGGCGGGAATAACTTGTTTTTGACTAAGCTGAACATCCCTGAGATTGCGTTCACTTACTGGCTCTCCTTAGCCTTCAGGTCCTGCTTTGTCTGTCCCTTATCCTTGGGTGCTGCCGGTGATCCTGGCTTCTGGACGTTTTCGATGGGATTTATGATGGCCCTGTCGGCCCTTGCAGGCTCCAGCAGATAATCTCCGATTACCCATTTCCCCTCCTCAACCTTCATGAAGGAATACTTGTAATTGTTCAAAATGTTGTTCTGGTCAACATAGGGCAGGAACAGGACCCTCAAGATCTTGTCCGGAGTTTTCAGCGGGACAGGCGGTTTCTTAAGAACTGATATCATCCTCTGCTGACGTTCAATATCAACCGAAGGCATCTCCTGCTGAGGCCCCTGTTGCAGCCTGTCTCCTGTATCAGAAACCGTCTTGGGTTTTGGCACAGACTCCCATCTGTTATCCTCTCCAAAAGCAGACCTCATCAGAACGAGCAGGCTCAGCGCGAAGCATACGGCAATGATAGTTGATCTCATTTCTTTGTGACCTCCAGAAGCACGTTAAATTTCTGTTCCCCGCTTCCGGTATCAAAAGCAAGGGCCATCGACACTCGCACATGCGAGATGTAATACGAGGCCTTGAGGTTCTCAGTCGCGGCCGGGGGTGTCTTGAAGGATACGGCAACTTCACCTGTATTTCGGTTGTAGTACTGAATATCCCCGGCCTGATAGGGGGTAAATACTTTCAGTGAGCCATCGACAATCGGAGCATACTTCGTCCTTAAATGGTAAACCGTTGAAATTCCGTCACCCGAACCGATGACTTCCCCTCCCGAACCATTATAGGGGGCCGCGCTGTATGATGCAGTGACGGCTGCATTTCTGAAACCCCATGACTGAATCGGCACAATACCCGCACTCAGGAGCTGGGCATAGGGGACGCTGTCCGCCGGGTTCAAGAGATATTCATTTCCATTAATGGCCTCCTGCTTTAACTTCAGAGTTCCATAGACCACCTGCAGGTCATTTCCTTTCGGGAGATTCTTAAGAGGTGCTAACGGCAGTATGTAAGACGCGGTTATCAGAGAATTGATCTGGGGTTCATTAGCAAACGTGATTCGGACATAGTTTCTGTTATCGATATAACCTGTGCCCGAGCCGCTCAGAACGCCGAAGGTTGTTTCTTCGAGCACCTGCTCGCCATCCGTGATTTTAAGAGTGCCCTTCGTATAGTTGGGGATAAAGCCGGCATATGTCTTTATGCCGGTGCAGATCTGTTTCGTTGGGTCGCTGGGATCTGCTGAACAGTTCTGAGAACCCATCGCAAAGAGCGTAGAGCCTATCTTGCCAACTGTCTCGGAATACGCAGTCCAGTTGGAATTGGATATTGTCGGGTTCGCATCCGACAGATAGGAAAACGGTTCAAGTATGCGCTCGGAATCAGAAATAAGCGTCAGAGTGAATTTCCTGCTCTCTCCAATCTTTATCCTGTAATTAAGCGGATAGGTTATTGACTCACCTTCCCAGCTTACTGTGACCCCCCTGAGCAGGCACTCCTTTGCGAAAAGGTCTCCGCTTGCGCAGTCTGCCGTTACATCGATGTTTTCGTTGCCGGTCAGATTGTTGGACTCGATATGGTCAGTCGAAAGCGATATGGATACTTCGGTTGAGGAAGCGCTTGAGCTCAGCCCACCCCCACCGCATGATGCCAGAAAGAATATAGTCAGGACGCCAAAAATAACCCTTTTCATGACTAAAACCCGATTATGAGGCCGGCCTTGATATTGTTGAACTCATTTCTGGAATAGCCGCTATAGTAAATACCAGCCCCCAGGCTGACGCCCTTCTTGAGAAAGGTCTTTATTTCAATCCCGCCCGTGCCGACTGCAAGGACCTGTTTTACCTTGGTCTCCATGTTTTTGGCGTAAGCCACACCAGGGGCAACAAGGGCGTCGATCTTCAGAGAGTCGTAGACGCCCAGTCTGATGCTTACCGGGACAGTGGCATCCACGGCGATAATATTCCCCACAACAGTAGCTTCTACGCCTGCACCCACGAGAAAGGGATACTGGACCCGCTTCTGAGCACGAAAACCGACGTATGCCGCATCACCCGCAGAGCTTTTCATGAAATGCTTGTATCCCACTCCAAAGGTGTATTCCCATCCCTTTCCGACAGGCTCTACCACATCCAGCGCCGAGGCTACCATCGGAACGACCATTACAGTCATAACCAGCGCAAACATAATTATCATCTTCATATCGCTACCTCCTTAATGTTGTTCCGCATACGCGGGGTTATTCTTATCCGATACTACTTTTTGCCTGCAGTGCAGTCGCCGCTGACGCATGTCGCAGGCTTCTTCCTGCCGGGCATCTCCTGACGAACGTCCCTGCTGGTTTCTTCGTAAACCTCGGTAATAGAGCCGCAGTATCCGGCAGCTGCCCCTTTTTTGCAAAGCGGAGTATCGCTGTATGGCATTACCATGCTGGCGCAGCCGGCTGATCCGATCAGCAGAGATATTGCAAGAGCAAAAAACGTATACCTCATCACCTCACCTCATTCAGGGAAAACTTGTTTATAAAGACAATCTCGACTTTTCGGCCTGCGGAGACCTCCACAACAGGAAACATCTCCTTGCTCATGTCTATATAGAATTTGCTGAGCTCTTCCGCAGCCTTGGATACTCCGCCGCCGAGCCCTGCCTGTGCGGTCTTGTTAGGGTCTATCGTTGAGGTGCTGCCTGTCGGGCTGATATTTACAACTGTTGCTGACTGCGAAAATGCCTGCGACACCCCCTGAAGAAACCCTGCGGCTATCGTTCTGGCAAGCATTGCCCCCTGTTTTGTCACCACTTGGCCAGCAACGCCAAGTTTGCCGTCTTCTCCGACTACGTACCCTGAGACCTGTCCTTCTGCGACACTGCCGTCCTTAGAATTGCATGAAAGGGTGTTTATTCTTATGTTTGCCCTCTCACTTGATAGCTCACCGTACGCCTCTCCGACAGCAAAACACTCTCGGATGTCCGCCCTGAACTTATTGGGAAGTTGAGCAAGGTCTATGATCCTCAACAGAACCGGATAGGGACTTCCCTTGCCTTTTACACCGGAAGGAGCGTCCACCCCGTTCATAAGAACGGCCCTGACGAATGCGCCTGCCGATACCGTCCCCGGCCCGGGTCTTTTGCCGGTGCCCTGCTTCTGGCCGGAGTCCGATTCGACCTTTGGGGAGTCCTTTGCTTCAGCCTTTGAAGGCTTACCTGCCTCAAAGCCGATAAGATTCGTCATTTGCTTATCCCTGACGGTTGCT